>NZ_JBFBLV010000004.1:0-231552 GCF_040686835.1 Specibacter sp. NPDC078692 | reverse complement strand
GTACCTCCACGATTGAAACTGTCAGGATGAAATCTATGACCCGCAGCAACGTGTGTCAATAAATCGACGACATGACTTTACTCTGACAGGTGACAGGCATCATGCCTGACGTCCGGTTGGGGTATACCCCAACCGGATACATGGGGCCCAGCGCGCAATTTCACGCCGTTACTACCGAAACCCCACTCCGATGGTCGGTACTCGTGGAACACCAAGATCTCGGAGCGTGTTGGCGGCTTGATGCTTCCACCCTGAACTTCAGGATTTCTACAAGGCTATTCTTCTGTCCTTACCCGGTGTGGGGCGGTGGAGAAATGTGCGAGGGTGCCCAGAATGAATATGAAGATGGGAAGATACCAATATTGAAGGTCGCCATCGCCAAGGGGCCAGGCCCAGAAGGATACCGTAGTCGAATAGGTGCGACCAAAAAGAGCACTTAAGAACACGTAGACCACGGGAACGAGACTTTGAAGACGGTATCCGAGAATTGGTGCCGCAATCATTTGGATGCCAATAAATCCGATGGCGTTACGGACTAGTTCCGAGCCGATGACCGATCCTAAGAGTGACGAAAGAATCGCAACTACCACGGTAACGATAATGGGTGTAATTATTAGGATGTAGTCCAGGTTTGAGATCCTTCGTGCGGCGGTTACGTATCCGGGACGTTCACCTGCTTCCAGACTGTACGAGACGGCTATGCCACATGCGAGAGGGAAGATTGCATAAAGTCGAACGCTGCTAAATGGTGATGATGTTCCCATGGATGGGAAAGAAAGTTCGAAATCGATCATCACTATACAAAGCACTATGGCCACAGCTGGCACGGCAAATAGCAGCATTGTTCTGCTGGACTTCAACCACCACCTCACGGCAGCTCAATTGAAACGGAACAGTCCATCAGTGCCGGCAGCGTTGCATTAAACCATTTCCCTTGATCTTTCTCCGACATGGCCAAGATTTTGGTGACAGACCCGGTCATGTCATCGGACCCCCCAACATTTTGCGGGGACACCCCGGTTTCGGGGGCTGCCATCTTATGAATCAGCCAACTGACAATGGTCATGGAAGCATTCTGACGGTCCAGCAATGCTTGCTCATCGCTACAGTATGCGTACCCTGATGGTTGGAGGAAGCCATTGGCTAGGGACTGGATGACAACTTCAGGTGTGCCGCGGAGGCCGATTCCAATACGAAGGCGGTCCGGATTAGTTGCCTCGGCACTCGCTTCGACGACAGGGGGGACAATGGCCCCGGTCGCCCTTAGCGCTTGTAGCGCTGCCGGGATAGTGGCACGTAGGTTGGGGTTATTCTCCTGCTCGGGGTACAGGCAGACTACTGGCTGGCTTCCTTCGCATCTGACATCGGAGGGTGGCCGCGCTGTGGTTGGATACGGGCCAAGTGGAGCTGCGATGGCGACGCTAGCCATGACCGCGATGGTCATCAAAACCAAGGATGAAATGGTGCGGCGAATGACATTGCGTTTGCTGACTTGCATGCCAATCATCGTTGCCCACATTAGAAAAACGATGAAGCAAGAGATATTGAACACGATGGTCGTCGCGACTGCTCGGTAATCCATCGCGTACTGGATTCGACAACAATCCGAGAGGGACAATCCAGCCATATATCGGAGAGGAAAATAGGGTACCGCCCAGGCGAATCCCAGCCATGTGTAGGAGAGTAAAAATACCAGCGGCAGACCAATCGGAAGCGCGGCTACTCGACCAATCAACAATCCCATACCTGAATGTGCTGCAACAACGGCCATAAACGCAACGAAGATCCAGGGATTCGGTGCCCCTGTGGCTCCCCAAGTGTTGCGCGCAGCCAGGAGGAATGCCACGATCTGGATCACGCCACCCAAGGCTAGGGAGGGCCATATTCGTTGCCAGTATATTGACATGCCGGATCTAACTGGTGTGATCTGTGCTTTGGTACCCCTGCGAATTCGCGATCCTTCGATGGCTGCGACAGCAGCACAAATAGGCGCAGAGAGAATGATGAAGATTCCGGAGCTTGAGAGTGTCGCCTCCCAATATCCAGCAAATCTCGTTGGATCAAATGTTGAAAGAACGAAGACGCCGACGAGAACTAAGGATGCCGGCAGCGCCCACAGAGAAGGGCGAGACACCCACGGCAAGACAGGACGGGGCATTAGGCTTCATCTTCAATCAGATCAGCATAGGAATTAGCAACACGCTCTGGAAGCGTTGCTCCGATACTTGACCGATTAATGAAATTCGACACAGCGTCCGAATATACGGCGGAGCCACGGTCCAAGACGGTGATTCGGTCGAACACGTCGTGGACGTCTTCGATTTGATGGGTTGAAACTATGGCATGGACTTCATCGGGGAGATCCAGGAGCAACTTGCGGAATCGATTCCGCTGGTTTGGGTCCAAGCCAGCAGTCGGCTCATCCAAAAGCAGAACTTCAGCTTGATGGACCAAAGCGCCGGCGATCCCCATTCTGCGCAGCTGTCCGCCCGAGAGCGTCTTGACCGCATCGCTACCCTTGTCCAGCAAACCAACGCGTTCAAGTGCTCCATGCGAGTCATCCCAAGCGTCCGCACGATTCATGCCCTTGAGCCAACCGACGTACGCTACGTGCTCACGCACACTAAGTCCCGGAAAGAAGCCCATCTGTTGTGGCAGCCATGCCACAGTCGCCCTGTAGGCTCGTTTTGACCGAGGGCTTGCGGGCGACAAACCATTGAGGGAAATTTTTCCGCGAATGGGACGGAAAACATCGGCGCACAATGATAGCAACGTCGATTTTCCCGCCCCATTCGGTCCCAGCAACACCGTTCTTCCCGACGAGAATTCAAGATTAAGGTCCTCAAAAACCCTGGGCCTATGTCCGTATGAGAATGTACAATTGCTGATCTCAAGCGTCAAGAAATGATTCCGAATCGTGTGTAGGTATGGGTGCTCGGTAGGTAAGAATGAATCTTAGTACCGGATTGTGACCGCTGACACGTTGACCGAGTAGGCGCCAGCGATACCATCGATCGTGTAGTGGAATTGGTCAGAATTGAGACCATGCCCCCAGTTGCTCACGCCGCAGGTATTTGCCCGCGTTCCGATACTGGCATCAGGAAAGATGCCGTGCTCGTCGTACATGTTCAGAGTGACGTTCGTTGCAACTCCTGAGGATGTGCTGCATCCGGAGAAAGTGACAGTCGTGTCGTTGGAATCAACCTGCGAGTCCTGCCAGCTTCGTGAAACTGAAGCCTTTTCCGGCCCCTGACATGCTGGTGTTGATTGTTCCCTCGGCGAATGCGGGTGACACCAAAAACATGCCACTTGACAATGCCATTGCACCCAACGTCATGGATGCCATCATGCGTTTTCTATTCATTTCATTCCCCAGAAGATGATAGTAATGAGCGTCACAGATATTTGAGCGACAGGCTTGACGTTTCCATCCGAGTCGTAAGTAGTCAAGCGTTGCCAGAATTATTAGCCATCCGGACCGTGGTTCAACTATGGATGAGAGGGCCGTCTCACGTGTTTGACACTTTTGAAATCTCTGCTTCGGGTCTGTTGCCTGTTGGTGGCCCAACGACGCCCATCGGTAGCCTGAAGCCGCCAACGAAACAGGGTCCTACAAGCAGATACTCAGATCGCCGACCGCCTCACCATGAAACAGCGCAACGTCCAACACCCGCACCGCTGCATTTGAACCGGTCACGTCATGAATGTCGTGGATAGATTGACCAAAAGGCTAGGTGATTCGCCGAGTCGGTCGTCAAATAGTGGGCTACTTGATACTCGTCCTTGTCACTACACCCGACTGATTTCATGGCCTTGGCCTGTAATCTCGGGGCGTTTCGCCAAAGACAGCCACACCTCAGCGCTGTTAGGTCGAGTCCGGCTCAACAGTGCTGCCGCCAGCCAATAGACGTCCATCTGGTGCACTGACACCCCGGCTCTGGAGAGATCGCAACCAGCCAGCTTGGTAGCTCACCCTTCCACAAGTTTCAGGGACGGCTTAGCGCCAGAATTCCGTGTGACGATCCCCGACCCCGTGTCATCTCTGCCTACCGGACCCAGGTTCAGGTGGGTGGTCATGTCGAGGGTGAAGCGTCCGTAGGGGTTGATGTGTGTCCAGAGCAGCGGGGTGAGCCCCCTGCGGTCTTCGGGCTCGAGCAGTTCGTTGAACTCTGGGACTTCGAGTACGGTTTGCAGCATCAAGGTATTGACCAGGACCAGCGAGGACTGGAGCAGGTGCAGGGCGAGCATGGACACTTCGGTCGTTTCACGGTCAGGACCGGTGAGGTCACGGTTTTTGCCGTAGAAGACAACGTCGTTGCCGCTATTCCAGTTCTCCACCACCTGCAGCCCGGAATTGATCTCTCTGCGGAGGTCTTCGTTGGCGAGGTAGTCTGCGGCGAAGATCGTCCGCACCGCCCTGCCAAGTTCCTCCAGCCCCTGGTAGGTGGGATGTTTCGGGCCTCCCCTGGTGAAACGGCGCAGGATCGTTTCCGACTCGGCGGTGCCGAGCTTGAGGGCGGTGGCGTATTTGACCATCTGGTCATATTGCTGGGCGATGATCTCCCAATTGACCGGACGGGACAGCACCGCATTGATCTCCCCGTAACTTTCTTCATTGCTGGCACGGTAGAGGCGGATGGAGCCGATGTTCTTCAACCGTGGCAGCAGCTTGAAGCCCAGGAGCTCGGTGAACGCGAAGCCCACGATCGAGGCGCCGTGGGTGTCAACGTAGTTCGCTTCAATCTCCGCTTCGGTGTCGTGGCGCAGGACGCCTTCGATCATCGCTGCAACCTCGGACGAGGAGCAGTTCTTCAACTGGCTATAGATGCAGGTCGACTTCTTCTCCACATGCCAGTAGATCATCACGCCGGGGCCGCCGTAGCGGTTGTGCCATTCTGTCATCAGATTCGATTCCCAGGACCCGAACTTCTTCGAATCCGATGCGCACGCGTTCCCTTCACCCCACCAGGCCGGGGTCCTGGCCTCGAACGTCGCGTTGACGACTTTCACGATGGCCCGGCGCAGGTTGTCCTTCGTGATGAAGGTCCGGCGGACATGGCGCAGCTCCCGCTCGCTCTCCCCATGACCCCCGGCATCAGTGACGGCCTTGATGCCCATGTTCGTCCCCAACCCAAAAAGACAGAGCAACAACCTTCGCTGAAGGGTTTCCCGGTCAAGGACCTCGCGGGAGGCGACAGAGACGAATTCCTCGGTAAACCCAGTCAGGAAGTCCGCCTCCTTGAGAACCTCAAGCAAGTCCAGGGTTCCCCACCGCGCCAGGACCTCGTCCTTGAGTTTGCCCAGGTTGGCCGGCTCGTCGAGCTTCTCCAGCTTGGGTACCTTGATCCAAGGCGCCCCGCGGCGTTTGGTAATCGTAACCCCACCGGTGGTATCACCCAGGAGCCCGTTGTCCAGTTGCTCCAGTGACCTGGCCATTCTCAACTTCAGATCGGAAATGAACGCGGCCGGGTCCAATGGCTTGCGCAGGGCCTCATAGTGAAGCTCACGTGAAGCGTCGAAGTCCTGGGGCAGGTCATCTTCGGGGTCACGCCACTTTCCTGCCCCATCGACAAAGACCTCCCGGCGGCGCAAAGCATCCCGTAAAGACACGAGCAGGCAGAGCTCATACGGGATCCGCTCAATCCTGCCCTTCTCATCCCGGAGAGCACCCTCCCCGGACTTGGGCACCACCCCGGCGACCGGAACTACCTCCGTGGCGGCGAAGAACTGGTTTTTACTGCCGGTATCCGCGTACCGTTTCAGCAACTCGATGGCGTCCATGATGGGGCGGAATGCCGTGTTGTGACAGCGGAACCGCAGCACGGACAGCAAGGCCGGCAGCATGCGGCGGTAATGATTCGAATATGAACCTCGCAGCACTGTCCGGACTTTGCCCTGGAACACGGTCTCGTTGGCTTTTGCTTCCTGGATCAGCTGCCGCAGGGTTTTCTCGCTCACCACCGGGAACACGGCCTTCCGGACCGTCTCATCCGGGCATGCGACCGCCGTTTCTGCCAGTTTGAAAAGCAACGCCGTCTTCCCACGGACCCTTTGCAGGTCCCCGGTCAGTTCCTTCTCAACCTTCCGGACGGCACTGGTGTTGATCTTCAGCACCAGCACGAGCAACAGATCCACCAGGCTGTCGGCGATCTCCGCCGTGCGTTGGTGACACAAGGCCGCCAACAACGTCAGCCGCACCGGGGCCGGCGCGCCCCAGAAATCGGATGGATACATCCGCGCGGCCCTGGACCGCCACGTGCTCACGACCTTCTCCGACACTCCGGCGAACAAACCGGAGGGAAGATCTAGGCCCTGAGCTGCTGAAAGCTTCTCCACTTCCGCCAGCAGCGATTCCAAACCAGCCGGGCCCGGGTCAGCCTTCAACACCGACAACAAGGACCCCGCTGTACCGTCAGCTATGAGCGCTTCTAGGCCAGCCGAGCCGTCCGGTCCCAGAACCTTGAGCACGCCAGCACACAGGCGCTGCTCAAATAACGCCCTGCCGGCACCAACAATCCTGCCCGCACGCCCAGGCGGCTCAATCTTCTCTTGACGGCACCGGGACAGCAAAGCCTCAAGAAGCGCAGCTTCACGTACCTCCGACGGGTAAACCCTCTCGGCCAGCCACTCCGCCAGCCGGTCCTCATCGGGCGACGTGAACTCCCGAAATCCAAAGTGAGACCTGATCTCGGCGCGATGGTATTTGATTGATCGCCCGCCCCAATAGGAATCCAGCGCATCGATAGGAACAGAATTCTGCGCGGCAATGTAGCTCAAAGCTCCCAGTGGTAGATCAGCAGGGCCAACCGGGAATCTGGCATGTTGCTGAAAGAACTTCAAAAGTACTGCAAACCCTGCTCGGGTCGCTCCTGACTTCCTAGCCAGCAATGCCACATCATCATCAACCAGCGTCCACGAATCCAGAAGTTCACTCGTCAGCTCAAGTCCCATGCCAGAACTCAACCACACCTAGATTGCCCCTGGCGACACATTCAGGAGTACCGGGCCTTAACTACATCGAGCAGAATCCAGCAACAGGTTACTGACCCAGCTCCACTACTGCCACCGGAAGGTTCTGCCAGCGAGTTGGGCCACTCCCCCGCAATGACAGATGATTGCACCGTGGAGGAATTAATAGAGATCGCGATCGAACGCGGGCTCGACGCTGAACTCGGAGCTGCGCAGATTTGGGCAGCTGCTACGGCCGAGCGGGACCGACTCCCCTCCATACCTCGTGCTGAAGACAAGCTGCCGGGTATTCACCAAGCGTTGAGCCAGACCGGAGCTACGCTACACATTGCACGTAGAGCGACGTCGATCGTCGGGTTCTACCTTCTCGTCCTTGGCCCACGAACCAATTCCTTTGAGGTGCTCTATTTGGCAACCGCGCCCCAAATGTGGGGCGAGGGCATCGCCCGCGCCCTGCTGGCCGACATCCAACATTTCGCATTGGAGCGCGCCGCTTCGCTTGAATTGTGGGTCATTGCGGACAACACCCGAGCCATCACTACCTACACCAGATCGGGTTGGCTGCAGACCTCGGACTCAAAAGTGCGAAATGCGTCAGGCAAGCTTGAACATCGCTTAGAACTGCTGCCCCACTAGCCGTTCCTGCGCCGGCTGCAACCTTCAGCTGGCTAGACTGGCATGCATGATTCAGATCGTTGACGGGCCATCAGCGCCAAGCGGCACGGCTGTTCTCCATGATGCTGTTCGCCCCATTTGGACGTCGGAGGTGATTTCGTGGCTGCTTGGCTCACCGCCCGATGATCGCCAACTAAACGTCCTGGATCTAGGAGCTGGGACTGGTCTAGGAACCCGTGCCCTTGCAACCCTCGGACACTCCGTCACCGCGGTTGATACAGCCGAGGACATGCTCTCGGTGCTCCGCAAAAGCTGTGAACGGCTCCCACCCGTAACTGCGAGTCGAATCACCACTGCCAGCGGCTCTGCGGAAGACATTCCTTTGGACGATCAAAGTGTTGACGCCATTATCTGCCTCCAAGCCTGGCACTGGGTTGACCCTACATTGGCTTTACATGAATGTGATCGTGTGCTGAGGGAAGACGGCATGATGAGTATGGCTTGGCATACTTGGGATCGCAGCAGCGAATGGGTGAAGGAGCTTGCCGCAATCGTGGAGCCGGGCGGTTCTCCTCCCGACCAAACCCGAAGTGTGCCCCGAGAGTTTGCCGGGCGGGGCACCTTTGATCGCAAAGAATTCCCCTTCAATTACGAGCTGTCCCTGGAGCAGCTCATTGGGCTTGCCAGCTCATGGACTTTCGTTTCTCAGAGACCCGATCAAGAAAACGTCCTGGAACGAATACGTTTACTGGGCGAACTGGCCCGGTCACCAGAAACTGGCCTAGTTAGCTTTCCCCACATCACAGCTGCCTTTCGGCTGAGCCAGCCCATAATGGGAGCTATCTCGTGAAACCTATTACTTTGACTGGACAATTGATATGTGGGGGCAGCGATGAGCTCGCAGCAGTCCAGGAGTTCCTACCTCGACATATTGAATTGACGCTTGCCGAATCAGGGTGCATTTCCTTCTCCGTGGAACAAAGCGAGGATCCATGGGTCTGGAATGTCTCCGAGCGTTTCCAAGACGCTAGCGCTTTTGAGTTGCACCAAGCGCGCGTTAAAGCCAGTGATTGGGGACGTGTAACTGCCAAAATCAAACGCAGTTATTCCGTGACTGGCCTGTCTTAGCTTCTAGTCAGATCCTCAGCGAGCATTACGATGATGCCGCTAGGGCCACGGACATAACTGAGTTTGTAAATGTCCTGGTAGTTGGCCACGCCACGAAGCGGGTAGCAGCCGTGACTCGCGGCAATTTTGAGTGCGGCGTCGATATCGTCAACAGAGAAAGCAACGCGATGCATGCCGATTTCGTTGGGCAGCGTGGGCTCAGTTTGAATGGCGTCAGGGTGAATGTACTCGAAGAGCTCAATCCGACCGGTGCCATCTGGTGTTTGGAGCATCGCGATTTTGGCATGGTTGTCATCTAGTCCGACGGCGGTGTCGGCCCAATCTCCACTGACTGTGTCCCGACCTACGAGGGTCAGTCCAAGGTCGGTAAAGAAGGCGATAGTCGCGTCGAGGTCCTGTACGGCGATACCGACGTTCTCGAGTTTTATGGGCATAGGCGGCACTGTATCAAGTGAAGAGCGACGGCGGGAGTCGTTTTCTGTTGATCAGCAATCAGAACGCGCATCCTCGGCCCGCTCATAGACGCCCAGGACAATACTAGATTCGGTGCGATTCTCGAGCGCCGAGGCTAGGCAGGACTTGGCGTTGCGCTGGCCCCGATAGTCGGAATCGACTGCTAGTTCATGCACCACCACTGTATTGCTCGGAGCCAAGACCATATTCTCGATCCGAACATCCGTGGTGATCATCGCTGAGAGAGCCGTCCGCCAACAAGAGCAAGCAGGCCTGGGCCCAGTCGGCTATCTCAGCCAGTGAATCCGAGTCCTCATAATATGGTGCAACAGAGAACGCTGCACTGAACACCGCCGCAACCTCCACCCAAACTGACTGGGGTGCTACGCCGTCGGACGTCTCATAGACGGGCTGCAGCTCGAGGGGAGCATCAAGCATCCCTAAATCCTAGTGGTGCCTCCTAGCTCGGGCGGCAAACTCGTCAAGGGCGCCCACAGTATCCTTCGCTAACCAAATGCGATTGCGCTTTCCGGTTGAGATTTGGCTCAGGATACCAGCGTCAACCAGGCGGTTGATGGCGACTTGGGCGTTGACGGTCGAGATACCAAGTTGAGTTGCGGCAGCAGCACTGTCAAGAACTGGCTGGCGAAGCAGTATGCCCAGGAGTCGGTGAGCTGAGGAATCTCGCCGCGCCTGAATGAGATCGCTCCAGCCGCGCTGGATGGTTTCAAGGTCCGCCACGAGAGTGCGGCCATTGTGCACCGCCGCAAACGAGGCCTCGGCAATAGAGCGGACAATCGGTGCAATATCCCCTGTGCGGTAAGCGCTCAAGGCATCAAAGTAACGGCCTGTGTCCTGGAGCAAACCTGCGGAGACTGGAATTGCCACATTGCGTGTTAGCTGCCCTCCGCGCAACATCGCCTGGATGAGCGCGCGGCCCACCCTGCCATTGCCATCGGGGAACGGGTGGATTGTTTCGAATTGGGCATGGGCAATCGCCGTCTGAGCAAGAACAGGGAGGTCTACGCGATTGGAGAACAGCACGAAGTCGTCCATCAGTTCAGCAACACGGTCGTGATGGGGTGGGACGAATTGGGCTGTATGCGGACCCAGACTCCCGCCGCCTATCCACACCTGCTGTTGGCGCCAGTGACCGACGATGTCGGGGCGACTTTCCTCGAGCAATGCGCGGTGTATTTCCAAGATCGCCGGGCCGTCAATGGTTTCGGCCAGGTTCAGGGCAGCTTGCATGGCTCTGACGTTGCCCACGATCAGCTGCGCATTCCGCGATGAATGGGCCCCGAGCTCTGCCAAGGCGATCTGCCGCGCTCCGCTGCTTAAGTTCTCAATTTCTGAGCTGGACGCACTTTCGGTGCGTAGGAGAATCGATGCGAACGGCGCCGCAACTTGTCCAACCTCTGCATCGAATCGGGCGAGTTCGCTAGCGGCCTCTTCCGTCAGTGCCTGTAGCTCGCCATCGAGATGGAATCTCAGATCGGCAATGAAGGGTGGCACCGCAGCCAGGTACGGCCCAGTGGTGGGGCGCTTCTGCGTTCGTGAGCCGTACGCGTCTTGAAGGCTCTGCCAGGGACGTTCTTCATAGCCCAGCGATGGCCAGGGAGCGTCGATTTTATCCGTTGGCATGAGTCAATCATAGCAATGCTTAGTTTGATATCCATTGCTATGGCGAATCTCTATTCCCAATTGTGCCGTGAACCAATCCCACTCCCCTGACGTATCTCTGGATGAAGGCAACTTTTGCCCGCATCAACCCGCATCAACAGGGAAGCGTGGGTCACCTCATGAGTGCACCGATTCCACAACGCCACAATCCTCTCAATACCACCCTGCGACTAGTGGTTCCTGCAGCGCTATCCCTTAACGCTGTGGTGCACCTGCAACTTGCTCCGTATTATCAAGAAGCCATCCCCGGTGGCATTGGGCAAGGAAACTTGTTCCGCATTGAGGCCGCAGCGGCAATACTCGCGGGCTTGTACGTTCTGATCCGTGGCAGCCGCCCTGCCTATGCAACAGCACTAGTGGTGGCTGGCGGTGGCCTCGTTGCCGTCCTGGTCTACCGCTACATCGATGTTCCGGCTTTGGGTCCCTTCCCTGCCATGTATGAGCCCGTTTGGTTCTTTCAAAAATCACTCAGCGCCGTTGCCCAAGCAGCGGGTGCCGCCCTGGCCGCCGTCGGACTTTTCAGGCTTCGCCACAGCAAGTAAACACCGCGCCGATAAACAGTTTCTGGCCAGCTGAACTATCCGGGCCCATACTGCGTATTAGCGGCAGGAGGATTGGATGCATCTGGATCAGCAGCAGGCACTGCGCGAGTTGCACGGCGACTATGCCCAGTTGCTCTGGCGCTTTGTGATGCGGCTGGTGCATGACCGGGCGCAGGCAGAGGACGTGGTCCAAGAAACCCTGCTGCGTGCCTGGCAGCATCCAGAGGTTTTGGCGCGGGAACCCAACGCTCTGCGGGCCTGGTTGTTCACCGTGGCCCGGAATCTGGTGATTGACGACTGGCGCAGCGCCCGCCATCGGCACGAGTTTGGCACGGCCCAGCCGCCCGAAACCCCCGACGATGATCAGAGCGAAAGGATTCTAGACGCCTGGCTGGTGGGTGACGCCCTGGCCACCCTCACCCCGGAGCATCGTGAGGTGATCCGGCAGGCGTACTACGGCGGCAAGGACACAACGTCGATCGCGGCGGCACTGGAGATCCCTGAGGGAACCGTCAAACCCCGGCTGCACTACGGCTTGCGGGCGCTGCGTCTGGCACTTGAAGAAAGAGGGGTGAGCGGCTGATGGATGCCTCGGATCCTTATGCGCTCTGGGATGCGGCCTACGTGCTCGGCTCCCTGCCCGCGGCCCAGCGCCGTGAATATGAGCAGCATCTTTCAGGCTGTTCGACGTGCCAGCATCAGGTGGCGGCGTTGTCCGGGATGCAAACTTTGCTGGCGCTCTGCCGTGCTGAAAATGCTGCCGCAGCAGCGCCGGCAGATGACGCGCCGTCGCCCGTAGTTGCGCCGCTCTATGCCGGATTGGCCGCGCATCTTGCCCGCAGGCGTCGCCGCTTTACCTTGGCTGCGGCAGCCGCTTCCATCATCTTGGCAGGTACGACGGCGGCCATCACCACCGGGATTAACTCCGGTACCACTCCCCCGTCGTCGGCTGTCAGTAGTGCCTCCTCGAGCGTGCCTCTCGCGTTCGTCGGTACCTCGCCGCGTGGACTTACCGCGACGGGTACGCTGTCCAGTTATCCTTGGGGCACGCAAATTAGTTGGCACTGCAACTACGCTCAGGGAGCTGCGTACGCAGGTGATCCGGCGGGCCAGGATTATGTGCTGGTGATGGTGTCTGCCGCCGGGGCGGAGACCACCGTGGCTAGTTGGACGGCCGGCCCAGGCAGTGAGGTGACACCCGCCGCAGCAACTGCCACCCCGGCGCAATCTATCGCACGGCTGGATATCCGGGACAGCAGCGGGGCCACGCTGCTCAGCGCGGCCCCGTAAGGTCTGCCGGTTCACCTCCCGCAGGAACCAGAGAGGTTGTGACTCTAGTATCCGCTGCCGATCTGTGCCGGAGCGGATGTGAGCGCCGGGGTTGGAGTGACTGTCGGGGCATGGGTGACCTTGGCGCCGTCGGCCCCGATGACCCACCAAATTCCACCGTAACCTTGGCCCGAGACATCCCCGGGATTCTTGTCTGCTGCATAGGTGTACAGGGGTAGGCCGTTGAGCGTGACTTGCGCGGCGCCGTCGACCCCTGTGATGGTACCGACGGTTCCGGTGACTCCAGTGATGGTGGGCACCATGCTACTGGTACTGACCGCCGGCCACAGGCTGGCGCAGGGGCCCGAACAGGTGCTGGCCTTCTCTTGGGGTGTGTCGTGATCGAAGAAGTAGACAGTCATTCCGGCCCCGTTGACCAACACCTTGCCCAAGGTGGTGCTCGCCGTATGAAGATCGCTGGTGGTCGAGGCGGGGTTGGGGCTTGTGTCATGTGAACCTGCCGGAGCGGTGGAGCTGCCGCAGGCAGTCAGGAGTGCCAGTGGCAGTGCCAGTGCTAAGGCTCTGACGGCAATCCAAAGTCTGGTGTGAGATTTCATGGGAGGCTCCCGTGGCCGATGTGACGTGGCTGGTGGAACCAGGACGGTTCCATATCCAGCAAACGGCACAGCGGCACCGAGGGTTCACCGCCGTCGAATATTTCTGGCAGCGGGTCACGAAAATATCCAGCAGCGGTTCCGTGGGTTATGGCGCGAACTGTACCGCAGCTGTCTCCACCGTTGACGCTGTCCGACCCGGAGCCTTCTGATTGTCCCAATTCTGATTGTCCCAATACAGGTTGGTATGAACAATGACCAGCTCCGGGGACGGCGCACCCCAATCGGTGAGGTCTGCTCCTGTATGAGCGTCACTGACCAGCGTGACATCATAGCCCCGGGCGAAGGCTCCGTGGATGGTGGAGCGAATGCACATATCGGTCTGAGCCCCGGCGACGACGAGCTTTCCGACGCCCTTGTGTGCCAGCACCTCTTCCAGAGCAGTGCCTTCGAAGGAATCTCCATACATCTTCGGAACCAGCGGCTCGCTTTCCAGCCGGACGAGTTCTGGGACGTAGTGCCAACCCTCGCTGCCCGGGACCAGCTCGGCGTCCGAGTGCTGCACCCACACCACGGCAGTTCCGGCCGAACGTGCCTTGTCAACGAGGGATTTAATATTGGCAATGACCGCTTCGGAATTGTAGCTCTCGGCCATCACGTCATTTTGAACATCGATCACAAGCAGCGCCGTATTCGGTCGATTACTGAGCGTTGTCAAGGGAAATCATCTCCTGCGTGGTTGAGTTTCACGTCCCCAAAAACACACTACGCGGTTGGCTAGCTGAGGTGAATAACCTCGGCGGATGGTTCATTACTGACGAGTGGTGTTACTCCCCTGGACTCTTGTGGACGGCGGGCAGCTCCACCATAGAGGAGGGATTGCCTGAGGGTTTACGGCTCATGGGTTTGAGCTCACTGACCAGCACGCTAAGCACAATGAGCACTGCGCCCACCAGGGCTAGAGCTGGCAACCGGTCCCCCGCGATGCGTCCGATGACGCCTGCCCATACGGGCTCCCCCGTGTAAATGATGGTGGCCCGCGTGGGATCAACCGATTTCTGCGCCCAATTCATGGTCAACTGAATGAGGCAACTGGCAAGACCCAGGCCCACTCCGGCCACAAGCCATACCCAGGAGAACTGCGGGATGGATTCGCCAGTGAGTGGCATAGCCAAGAATGACAGCACGCTGCACACCAGCAATTGCACCACCGTGACGCGGCCTAAATTGACCTTCGGGGCAAAGAGGCTGATCAGCACGATCTCTCCTGCAATGGCCACGGTGCTCACCAGGGTGGCCACCTCGCCTGGGCCCAACCCGACCTGGAAGGCATCTGGACCAGCCAACATCACCAGTCCGGCAAACGCCAGCGCCGCCCCGATGAAGGCCATGGTGTGAGGCCGCTTCCGGAAGACCGCCCACTGCAGAAAGGGCACTAGGGGAACGAAGAGTGCTGTGAGAAAAGCCGAGGTACTGCTGCTGATGGTTTGCAGCCCCACGGTTTGAAGGCCATAACCGAAGAAGATCATGACCCCAATCGCGGCCCCGGCGCCCAGATCGGCCCGGCTCATCCCCCGCAGGACGCGGCGGAAGATCAGGCACGCGACTAAAGCTGCGACGGCGAAGCGCAGGCCCACAAAGAACATCGGCCCGCTGTACCGCATGGCCAAGTGCACCACCAGATAGGTGCCACCCCACACGGCCGTGATGGCCAGCAGCGCCAATTCCGGCTTGCTGAGCGAAAGAGGGTGCGGTCGACGCGCGATGGGAACCATTCTGCCCATCTTAAGGCACACGGGCGAGAGGCACGCAGGCGAGTCACGGCGTTGTGCTTCTCGCCTCCGTTCGCGCCAGCTCAACGCGGGGGTTCAGGTGCTCCCAGCTTTTCAGTTCCCAGACCTGCCGTTCCCATCCCCAGCGCCGCATGGAGGTAGGCGATGGCGTCCTGATTGCCGAGTCCCAGGGAGCGGATTTGGTGGGCGTATTCTTCAGCGGCCTTCTGCGCCTGACGTGGGATGGGATCCTCGTGCACAGAGACGAAGGTGCCGTGCCGGCCGCGGGTCTCAATGGCTCCGTTGAGCTCAAGTTCGCGATACGCCCGGGCCACAGTATTGGGCGCTAATCCGAGATCCGCGGCGAGTTTCCGAACGGTCGGCAGCCTGGTTTCAGGAATGAGTTCGCCCTGGCTGATGAGTCGGAGGATTTGAATCCGGATTTGTTCGAACGGTGGCACTGCCGAACGGGGATCAACGCTCAGCATGGTTAGCGTTCGCCGCTCGTGGTGGCTTCGGTATCCATCAAAATCTTCGGCCACAACCGATACCGGAAGTAACTGTGGGAGCTGCCATAAGTAAACATTAGAAGAATGGCGAGGAATCCCCAAGAGATGAGTAGCTGGCCAAGATTGAGCCCCGCCGAGACGGCAAGGCTGGGCTCCATAGCCTCGGTCACGCCGAGGGCACCCGCACCAAGAGCCAGCCACGCAACGCTTGCCGTCAGCAGATGGAGCTTTCGGAAAGTGTCTGCCCGGATGGCGTCGGCCCACGCGAGCTCCAAGGGATCACTGACGGGCTGGGGCGTCTGCACAATTCTGCGGGACACCAAGACCGCGCCCAGCAGCGCTAGCACCGCTACCGCCAGGGATGGTAAAGCCATACTGCCCCAAAAGGCACTCAAGCTGATTGCCTCCATCGCGCCGAGCACCAAAGCAACGACGAACACCAGTCCCGCCAAAATGATCAGTAGCGGAGCCATTCGAACCCGCCATGGACTCAGGTAGTCCGCTGGTGAGATGGACATGGCCCTAGCCAGTCGAGGGGCATCCGGCCGCTTGGTGAATAGAGAATCCCGAAGTGCCAAGGCAACGTCAAAGACGTTCATTCCAATCAGGACTGCGGGCAACACCACCAGCCACGAATAGCTGAAGCTAAAGTCTGGCTCCGGCGTCAGAAACAAGATGCAGGACGCAACGAGAGCGCCTGCCAGTGCCCCAAACATTGATGCCGTGGCACTGCGATGGAGCCTGCGGCTGACGGAGGCATTGATTTCATCCGTCGCCATCGGTAGCCCCACCCGCTGCCAAAAGGTGAACACTTCCTTGCGTTGCACGCGTTTGCTTTGAGCGGCCAGCAAATTGCCCACGATGATGAGGAAGATTGTCCCCGTGGCGATCCATAGGAATACTGAGTCGGTTGGCATTGGGCTCCTCAAATTGATTGCTTGTACCAATGTATCATTACAATGTTTTTGAGCGCGATGTCTTTGAGTAATCGACTCAGGAACGCTTTTGTTACTACCTCTGTTGCTATCGCCAGTGCTAGCTGCGCGTATGACCGTTACAGGTGGGATTCGCTGTGAAGGTGAGCCCGTCCGCCGTCGTGATTGAGAATGCTGAGGATTTCCACAGGTGCCTCATGGGCACAGATGGCATGCGGGACCATGGTGGAGAACTCCGCCACCTCCCCCGGGTGAACCAGAATGGTGCGCTCCCCCAGTTCTAGGCGCACTATGCCGGTGAGCACGGTGAACCAGTCGCGGCCGGGATGGACACCGAGCTGCTCCGGTCGGTCGGGGGTGATGCGGAGCTTGGCGACCGTTTTGCCGTACAGGCCGTCGTCGCTGGAGAGGATCCAGGTTGTTAGGCCTTGTGACTGTCCGGGTTGTGGGCGGATTACCACGTCCTCATCGGCTGAAGATTCCACCAGCGCATCCAAGGTGGTGTCTAAGGCTCGACTGATGGGTATGAGTTGGTCTAGTGCAATCCGGCGGTGACCCGTTTCGATGCGGCTCAGGGTCGAGGTACTGAGTCCACAGCGCGCCGCGAGACTGTCCAAAGACCAGCCACGAGCCACACGCAGGCTACGGATTCGTTGGCGAATCACTGAATCAACATCGGATTCTTGCGTCATGCGCAATAGTCTATGCCGCTAACGAATGTGAAAGCTACCGTAGGAGCATGACTAAACATGAACCGCTCCCATCCCACGCCAGCAGCGGCCACTCGCATCATGGCGCCCCGGATCATGGCCACTCACATCATGGCCACTCGGGCCGCAACCATGAGGGCCATGGTCACGAGCATGCGAACGACGCCGAGCTGGCGCAAATGTTGGATCTGGACGCTCACATTTTGGGTTCCTACTTGGCGGAGGCAACGGCGTGGGCGGCAGAGCTTGCCGTGACTACACCGGCGGCCATTATTGACGTAGGCGCCGGGTCCGGCGTCGGCTCCCTCGCCCTGGCCCGTCGATTCCCAACAGCTCACGTGACAGCACTGGATATGTCGGCACAGATGCTCGGAAAAACCCTCGAGTTGGCCGCAGTGAATGGACTTGATGGCCGCATCACGGGTATCCAAGCCAATTTGAACGAGGGGTGGCCTGCGAGCGCAACTGCTGATCTGATCTGGGCTTCATCCTCGCTCCATGAACTGTCCGATCCGGAGCGAACCATGGCGGACATGTTTACCCATCTCAGCCCTGGCGGGCTCCTGATGGTGGTTGAGATGGACAGCCTCCCCAGCTTCCTTCCGGAGAGCGCAACGGAGGGGGACGTTGTAGAATCTGGCCTGGAATCACGTCTCCATGCGGCGTTGGCCAGTAATGGCTGGAATCAGTATCCCGAGTGGACGGCAGGGCTGGAGCGTGCCGGATTCGTCGTTGAGCGCCGTCACTTCCCCACTACTGGCAGCACGACCCAAGAGTTGGCTGCCCGCTACGGGCGCATCTTCCTGAGCAAGATCGGCGGGGCGCTCGCCGAGTCGTCCTCCGCCGTGGATCTGGCTGCCCTTGATGTGCTGTTGGGCGATGGGCCGGGGTCGTTAGAACGTCGCGGGGACTTGGTCGTTCGAGGACACAGGACGGCATGGGCGGCGCACAAGCCAGTGTCCTAGCCTCGTTACCAGGCTCGACGCCGGACCTTCCCTAGTTTCGATGGCGCATCCTAGCTAGTCTCGAATCATGACGACAATTATTTGGGCGCCCGGAGACCTGATCGTGGCCAGCAATGAAGGCGTCGAGGTACGCCTGGCCGGAGTTAGAACCAACTCGGAGGTTCCTTTCTACATGGGCGATGTTCCCGATGAGCGTGGCATCCGAGTGGATCTTGTGGGTGTCGCCAGCCGGGTGACCATGGATTTGGACATCGCCTACACGGCTGCCATCGAGTCGTGGATTCTCGAGCGCAAGTCTCATGGCCAGGAAGCCGCAGGCGCGCGCCCCCTCATGCCCGGCGAGGTGGTGCTCAGCGCCGTGAAGCCCGCTATTACGGACAACCACGACACCGACTACCGCTTAGTAGCCAGCCATAGTGCGGGGACAGGAACAGAGTGGGACGGTTCTTGGTTTTTTGTGCCAGAACCACCTGCAGCCGTCAATCACATAACTATCGAGTTCACCGTCAACGGCAGACCCACTGGCAAGAGCTGCCGGGTGCAGCTCGATTAGCGGTGCGCTAGATCCGCACGCCGACGGCTCCCCCGCGCACGCTGACGGCTCCCCGTAGGCTGGGCTCATGACGCTGAACTCCCCCGCCATGGAACCTGACACCTTACTTGCCGGCCCCCGTGGACGGCGGTTGTGCTTGGAGCTGGCGGGTCTTGCCGCTGCGGAAGGCGCCGGTCCCGGGGAGAATGCTTTTGCCTCGGCCATGTTCTATGCCGCGCATGAGATGGAGCCGGACCAAGGGAAATCGCGGGTCCTCTTTGGCCCCGGTGCAGAAGATCCGCCACACCCCACGGCAGAAGAGACCGCAACCCTGTTGGACGCCGTTCCGGTATCCCCGCTCACCGAGAAATCGCTGCTGACCGCCCTCACCGCCACGGTGAACTCTGCCCGCTACTGGCAGGAGCCCGACGGTGAAGATGTACTGGGTGCGAGCGCTCCCATGCGCCGTGCGCTGCATCGCTTCGCCGAACACCTACTGGCATCCCCGCTCGTGGAGTGGTGGATGGCTCCCCTAGACCCGGCCGGGCAATGGGCGGTCACCTTCGTTGATGATGAGCCCGGGCCTCCCGTCGAGTTGAGGGACTCCACGGATACGCTTGCTCAATGGCGCTTGGACACCCTGGCGGAGGAAGCCCGAGCCGCCAAGGAACGTCCCGCCGACCCCGCCGCGAACTGGAGCGGACAGTGGTGGTCCATGCCGCCGCAGGGTCTGAGACATAGCACCCGCATGATGCACGGGCGCGGCCCTGTAGGACTGTGGCTAGTTGAAGACGGGTTCGGGCAGGAGGAAGCCTACGTGGAGCATCTCGAGACAACCCCAGACCCGCGAGTCTTTGAGATCGAATCCCCTGAGGCATGGGCCCAGTTGTGCCGTGAGCATGCCGTGGAGGTCACAGCTTCCAAGCGTCACGATTGGTTCCGGACCACGGGGCGCACTGGGCGCTGGCTGGTGCCGGACTGGGCGCTCCTGAAAGACAAGTACGACGCCGTTCACCTCACCATGGGCGGCTACCTGAGCACCGCCGGCCGCGCCATAGCCGTTGATGGCGAGTTCTCCAGTGTCTTGGCGGGCTGGGACCCTGACGCCACGTTCTGGCTCAGTGACCTGGCTACACAACCCTCAGGTTCGCAGGTACCTGACGCGCTGAACTCTCCGCGGCAGCGATGGTTGCAGGGTACGGAAGGTCCACACGGCAGGGAAGGTCATGAATGGGCAATGTCCACGGATGCCATTGCTTCCCTATGGCGAGGCAAGACTCATCCCGGAATCGCAGAGTGGTCTCTTGCTGGGGTCACTCGTAGCACCGGTTACCGGGTGTCATCCGTAACCGGTGCGGTGGGAAGTGGCATGGAGGCATGGGACCGCGCCTCCGAGGATGTATTGCGATGGGCCGTCAAAACCCGCAGCGGTTTCACCGTCAATACAGCCGATCCCGTCGCTGAAGATCAGCGCGTACAGGTCACTGCTGGGCTATGGGGCGTACGGGTGATTGAACCCGTAGAGGTAGTAGCCGTGGTGAACACGCCAGACCGTGTGGGCTTCTCGTACCGTACCTTGCCGGGACACCCTGTCAGTGGTGAAGAAGCATTCATTGTGCATCGTAACGGTATTGGCGACGGTGATGAGGTGTTCTTGACCATCCGCTCATTGACGCGCGCGGCGCCGCAGCAACCTTGGCGCTTCCTTTTCCCGGCGTTGATGGTGGTGCAGAAGCTTGTTCGACGCCGTTATCTGCGAGCGCTGCGCTGAAGCGCCAGAAGTCAACGCCGGATGAGCAACAAAAACGTTAGAATATACTTTCGAATCCTTGTCTAGTGTGCCACGTGCCGTGTTTCCGTGACCGTCACCAACTCCGTCACCGTACACATATTTTCCGCCCCGCAGTGCCGACGCAACGGCCGCCACCAGACATGCAACGATGGCGAAAGCAAACGCCACGGCGAGCCCGTCGGCGAACGGGCCCGAAATCAGTGAGGGGAAGAACCCGCGGCCGGTGAGGTAAGCGGCGTCGGACGCGGGAAGCTGAGCCAACGCGGTGGGGCCCAACAAGGACTGGACGGGGTTGTAGCCCAACAACGAGGCGAACAAGACGGAGACCGGAGGCAGCCCGGCGACCCGTCCGGCGTCGGCCGCGGCAACACCATGGGTCATCAGGCCTGCATTGAGGGTCGCCGGTAGGGTTCGAGCCAGGCCGATGACCATGAGGGAGAAGAAAATGCCGATGGAGAGCACCATGGCGGAGTTCTGGAAGGTGGTGCTCATGCCGGCGCCCACACCCCTGTGGTTAGGTGGCAGGGCGTTCATGATGCCGGCACGGTTGGGGGCTGCGAACAAACCCATGCCGAGACCGTTGAGTAACAGGGCCAGGGCGAACGTCCAATAGTCGAAGTTGACGGGCAGGATCAGCAACCAACCGAAACTCAGCGCGGCCACTACCATGCCGCCTGTGGCGAGCAGCCGGGCGCCGTGGCGGTCCTAGATGGCACCGGAGATGGGGCCGGCGACCAGGAATCCGGCAGTCAGCGGGAGCATATAAATCCCGGCCCACAAGGGCGTGTCAGCGAAACTGTAGCCGTGGCGCGGTAGCCAAATCCCCTGCAACCAAATAATGAGAACGAACATCAGCCCGCCACGACCAATGGCGGAGAGCAGGCTGGCCAGGTTGCCGGCGGTGAATGCGCGGATGCGGAAAAGCGAGAGTTCGAACATGGGATCGGCCACCCGGTTTTCCACCCCCACAAAAATGCCCAGGACAGCCGCCCCGCCGATCAACGCGGCCAGCACCCACGGGTTGGTTCATCCCATAGTGTGCCCTCCGTAGGGCTGGATGCCGTAGGTAATACCCACCAAGACGGCAATCAGGCCCACGGCGAACGTGATGTTGCCCCACCAATCCAGACGTGCCGGCCGGCGTTTGCCAGTGTCGTGCAGGCGCAGGTACGCCCAGACGGTTCCGAAGACTCCCACCGGTACTGAAACGAGGAACACGAGTCGCCAGTCGATGGGCCCAAGCAGCCCGCCAATGATGAGCCCTCAGAAGGACCCAGCAATGCCGGCCACCTGGTTCAGGCCCAGGGCCAGGCCTCGCTGGTCGACAGGGAAGGCGTCGGTGATGATGGCGTTGGAATTGGCCATCAGCATGGCGCCGCCAACACCTTGGAGGATGCGCATGATGATCAGCCACATGACGGCCGGGGTGCCCTGCATCCATGTCACCGCCAGCAGGATCGAAAACACGGTGAAGATGGCGAAGCCGGCGTTGTACATTTTCACGCGGCCGTACATGTCGCCCAGCCGGCCAAAGCTGACCACCAGCACGGCTGTGACCACCATGTAACCCATGATCAGCCACAGCAGTAGGCTCGTGTTGCCCGGTGCCAAGGGGTTGATGCCCACCCCTCGGAAAATATCGGGCAAGGCGATCAGCAGGATTGAGGCGTTAATGGTCGCCATCAGCACGCCGAGGGTGGTGTTGGAGAGGACGATCCACTTGTAGTGCGGTTTGGCTAGGTCCCGGGCTCGTCGATCCGCCCGCTTGTTTATACCTTTGTTTATACCTTTGTTTACACCCTGCGGCTTTGCTTGAAGCATGCCTTGTCAGCCCCTCGAAGAGTTCCGGGGCAGGGGAATTTGCTTACCTCTGCTAACTAATAATGGTAGTCCTGCGGCGGCCTCAGGACCCTGTAAGAAGGCTGGGAAGAATCTGGACGCACTGCAGCGGCCATGGATAGGGTTGAGCCATGAGCCTGACACCAAGCACTGATGCGACCGCAGCCGATTGGATCAGTTCCTCTGAGCTGCTCTGGCCCGAATTAGTCTCTTTTGGTCCGGCAGGCTTCCCAGGCCATGCCCGGCTACGTTTTATCTCCGACCCCGTCCGGGGCGGACAGTCCGAAAACGAAGCCGGGACCTACGGCGGGACACTTTCCGAAGCGGAACGGCTGGCCATCGCGGTGTCCGTCCTGCGCAAACACACCTCGACGCCGGATGAGCTCTTCTTCGCATTTTGGGACGGCTTCGGATTTGCCATGCCCGCTGCCCGCTTCGAAGTCCCCAACCGTGAGTTCTTTTTGTACAGCGGAACGGTTGCGGAGAATGGAAGCTGGGACATTGCCGTTGCTGACCAGTCCCCCGGACAGCCGTGGATGCCTGATCCGGCCTTCATCTGGCCCGCCGATCATACGTGGTGCATCGCCAATGACGTGGACCCTCACTGGGCAGGCGTTGGTGCCGGCAGCGAAGCGATAGCTGAACTTTTGGCCGAACCGCGGTTGGATGCCGTGGCTGCCAAGCCCGCCGAAGACCAGCCACATTATTACTAGCCCTCACTGGCTAGCCCCTAATGACGGCTTGGGCAGGACGCGGGTAGGGGGATGCTGGCAGGATGTCACTATGCCCAGCGTCCACGAAGTACCCCAGCTAATGCCTCAGGTCCGCCAATCGTTGGAAGTGCACGGAGTCATCCATGAGGTGCTCCCCTGCCCCGACGAACTCTCCGACACCGCACTAACAGTGCAGCTCACAGGTATGCAGATTGGTGGCGTCACCCCCTTCGGCATCGAGGGGCTGCCCATTTATGTGGACAACGCCGTCCTCGAACAAGACCACCTCATCATGGGTGGCGGGAACCGCACCAGCAAAATCCGCCTCGTGCCCACAGAATTAGGCAAGCTCCCCGCCGTCGCGCTTGTGGCAGGATTGGCAACACCCAAGGAGGAAGCGGCCCTATGATCTTCGGTAAAACGCCCGTGCGCCATGTGGGGATAAACGACTTCAGCCCGCCGGACCCCGATGTGTGGCCAGCCACCTTGGCGCCGGTGCAGCAGATTCTGCGTGACGGGATGGATCTTGGCCGCGCCACGGTATTTGTCGGCGAGAACGGCTCCGGGAAGTCGACCCTCGTTGAGGCCATCGCCATGGCATTTGGGGTCAATCCCGAGGGCGGTTCCACCGGCGCCAGGCACCACAGCCGCCCCACCGAATCCGATCTCCATTCCTACCTGAAACTCACGCGCAACATTGGTACCAGCAAATTCGGCTATTTCCTGCGTGCCGAAACCATGCACGGCTTCTTCAGCTACTTGGAGGACAACCCTATATGGGGACTACCTGAAGCAAAGTTTCACGAAATGTCCCACGGCGAATCATTTCTGGCCCTGATCATCGACAGGTTCCGCGGCGGTGGCCTGTGGGTCCTCGATGAGCCCGAATCCGCGCTGTCCTTCTCCGGTTGCCTGTCGCTGTTGAGCGTCCTGACGCAATTGTTGGACGAGGGCGATTCCCAAGTCATCCTCTCAACGCACTCCCCCGTACTGGCATCGCTGCCGGGCGCGGATATTTATGAAGTGGGGCCTTGGGGGTTGCGCCAGAATAGTTGGGAAGACCTTGAACTCGTGCGCAACTGGCGTTCGTTCATGGACGCCCCGCAGCGGTTCCTAAAATACATTTAGCCGGGTGGCTCCGCCGCAATATGGCGGGGCCACCCGGCTTCACTACGCCTCTAGAGGCGTGCTTAGTGAGTCAATGCTCGGGCCAGGTGCGGCTCCACGAGTTCGGCGTAGCGGGCCTTGACGGTGTCGACTACCTCAGCGAACGGCAGGTTCCAGATGTCCTCGTTGAAGATTTCCACCTCCACCACCCCTTTGTAGCCTGCCTCGGCAACCCACTGGCCGATGGCTGCGAAGTCAATGACGCCGTCGCCCATGAACCCGCGCGACAGCAGCGCGTCGGCGGCGATGGGCAAGTTGAAGTCGCACACCTGGTAGGAGGCAATCCGCCCCTGCGCACCGGCGCGGGCAATCTGCTCCTGCAGGGAGGGATCCCACCAGACATGGAAGGTGTCCACCACGACGCCCACTGCCTCCACCGGGTGCGGCGCAGCCAAATCCAGTGCCTGCCCCAGCGTTGAGAGGACCGCACGGTCGGCGGCGAACATCGGATGCAGTGGTTCGAGCACCAGCCGCACTCCGTGTTCCAAAGCGAAGGGAACCAGCTCGGCCAGCCGGTCAGCCACGCGCTGGCGGGCCAGCACAATGTCCTTGCCACCTACGACGGCGGTTGCCTCGCCTCCCCCATCAACGGCACCCGGTGAGACGCTGAAGTCGGGAAGCCCGCCCACCACCATGATGATTTCCGTGGTGCCCAGGGCCTTCGCCTCAAGGATCGCTGCCTTGTTGTCTTCCAAAGCCGCAGCTTGGCCGGCCGGATCAGCAGCGGTCAAAAAACCGCCACGGCACAGGCTGGAGACCTGCAAACCCGATGCCTTGACCATCTCAACGGCATTCTCGAGTCCAACCTCTGCTACCTTGTCGCGCCACAGGCCAATGTGTTTCAGACCCGCTGCAACGCTCAGGGCAAGGGCTTCGGCGAGCGATGCCTTCTTGATCGTTGCGGTGTTAATGGACAACTTCTCAAAGCTGCTCATGCGTTAACTCCTTCCAAAACGCTGTTATCCAGCGTCGCAACAGAGTTGATACCCGCTGCGCTCAAGAAACCGGCCATGCGCGTGGCCGCCAGCTCAGGGTTGAGCAGCAGTCCCGCCGTGTTGGCCAGCCGGAACAGCTTGACCAAATGGTTCACGTCGCGGCCGGAATGCAACCCGCCAATCATCTGGAAACCTGCCTGGTAACCATTGAGCCAGGCCAGGAACGCGATGCCCGTCTTATAGAAATACGTGGGCGCTTCGAAGATGTGCAGACCCAGATCCCGGGTGGAATCGAGGATGGCACGCGCTTCGGTGGGGCGGCCGGCGTCGTACTCCTGCAAGGCGGTCGATGCAGCAGGGGCAATCGCAGCAAAGATGCCCAAGAGCGCATCCGAATAATGCGAACCATCGCCATCAATCAGCTCGGGGTAGTTGAAATCGTCCCCGGTGTACAGGCGTACCCCCTCCGGAAGCGAGGCCCGGAGCGCAACTTCATGTCCGGCGTCGAGCAAGGAAACCTTGACGCCGTCCACCTTTGCAGCGTGCGTCTCGATGAGTTGCTGGAAGGTGGCTGTGGCGGTAGCGACGTCATCGCTGCCCCAGTAACCTGCCAAGGAAGGATCAAACATGGTGCCCAGCCAGTGCAGGACAACAGGTTCCTTGACCTCTTTCAGCAGCGTGCCATACAGCGTTAGGTAATCTTCGGGGCCGCTGGCAACCTTGGCCAGAGCGCGGGAAGCCATGATGATGACCTTCGCGCCGGACGCCTCGACGACGGCGATCTGTTCCCGGTAGGCGGCCAATACGGCAGCCAACCCAGCCTGACCAGACTCGACGTCGGCCGGGTCCAGCTGGTCGGTGCCGGCGCCACAGGCGAGCAGATCGCGCACGGTGCGCTGCGGGGTCGCGATGAGCGCGGCCTCGGCAGCGGAACGGTTGATGAGCTCCTGCGTGGCGATCCAGTCCAGACCCATGCCGCGCTGAGCGGTGTCCATGGCGTCGGCAATACCCACGCCCCAGCTCCACAGCTCGCGGCGGAAGGCGAGTGTCGCGTCCCAATCAATATCAGCCGGCGCGCCGGGAACGTTGTTGCCCAATACCTTGGGGGTCACGTGCGCGGCGGCGTACACCTTGCGTGAGGTGATGAGTTCGGTGGGCTTGCGCCACGGTCCCGTTGCATTTAGCGTCAGCGTTTCCAGCTCACCGCCGGGTAGCGGAAGGGTGATTGAAAGTGTCATGGTTAGAGCTCGATTTCCGGGATGTCCAGGGTGCGGCGCTCTGCGGAGGACTGCAGTCCGAGTTCGGCCAACTGCACGCCGCGAGCTGCTGAGAGCAAGCCAAAGCGGTGCTCGCGGCCGGCGATGACATCGCGCAGGAACTCTTCCCACTGCAGCTTGAAGCCGTTGTCCAGATCGGCGTTCGCGGGAACTTCCTGCCACTGTGCGCGGAAGGATTCGGTGACGGGCAGATCCGGGTTCCATACGGGCTTGGGTGTGTGGGCGCGCTGCTGGGCGACACACTTGTTCAGGCCGGCCACGGCTGAACCGTGCGTGCCATCGATCTGGAATTCTACGAGCTCGTCGCGGTAAACGCGCACGGCCCACGATGAGTTGATCTGGCCGATGACTGGGTCCCCGGCCGGGGTTTCCAGTTCAAAGATGCCGTAAGCGGCGTCGTCGGCAGTTGCCGTGTACTCCTTGCCAGCCTCGTCCCAGCGCGCCGGGATATGCGTGGCGGTCTTGGCGTTGACGGTCTTGACCTTGCCGATGATGCCTTCGAGCACGTAGTTCCAGTGGCAGAACATGTCGGTGGTCATGCCGCCGCCGTCTTCCTTGCGGTAGTTCCACGAGGGGCGCTGAGCGCTCTGGTGATCGCCTTCGAACACCCAGTAGCCAAACTCACCCCGGATAGAAAGGATGCGGCCGAAGAAGCCTTCGTCCACCAAACGGCGCAGTTTGACCAGACCGGGCAGGTAGAGCTTGTCGTGCACGACGCCTGCGGTGATTCCGGCGTCCTTGCCGATCTGTGCCAGCTCGATGGCCTCTTCGAGGGTCTCAGCCGTGGGCTTCTCGGTGAAAATGTGCTTGCCGTTAGCCATGGCCTTCTTCAAGGTGGCGGCACGCAGGCTGGTCATGGAAGCGTCAAAAACGACGTCGACCGTGGGATCGGCGATGACGGCATCCAGATCGGTGGACCAGTGCTCAACGTTGTGTAGCTCGGCCAGTTCCCGGACCTTAGCTTCGTTGCGGCCAATAAGGATCGGCTCAATAGCCACCTTGGTGCCGTCTTCGAGCGTCAGTCCGCTATCGCGCAGGGGCAGGATGGAGCGCAACAGGTGCTGGCGGTAGCCCATGCGTCCGGTGATGCCATTCATGGCAATACGGATGACCCGCTGCTTGCTTCCTGACTCAGTGCTGGCGGCATTGCCTGCAGAAGTGGACACGGCAGCTGCCTGCTCAGTGGTTGCGGTAAGAGTCATGTGATGCTCCTGAATGGTGTTGTTGGTATGTACCGTGGTGGGGTGACGCGGCCGATAAAGTGGAAAGCGCTTTCCCATCTGTGTTTAATCTATCATTGGGTTGAGTAGTTCACAAGGCCACGTCGCTTTCGCCACACCGGCGAGTTTTCCCTGGTCACGAAGTTCTCACCCCGTCTACACAAATAAGAATAGGGATCCACTGTGCCCGTCAACCTCACCGAAGTGGCCCGCCATGCTGGCGTGTCGCTAGCCACTGCTTCACGCGTATTGAATGGTTCAGCGCGCAGTCCTGCCCCAGATATCAGCGAAAGGGTGCGGGCCTCCGCGGAAGAATTGGGCTATGTTGCAAACGCGCAGGCTCAGGCGTTAGCCCGTTCCACCACCGGCCTAGTGGGGCTGGTGGTTCATGACATTGCCGATCCATACTTCTCAGCGATCGCTCATGGGGTTCAGGAGATGGCGCTTCAATCACGCCGACAAGTCCTGTTGGCAGGCACTGATCTGGGCGGCGAAGATGGCACGCCGCGCAGCGCCGAGCTGGCGGCTGTAAAGGCGTTTATTTCCTACCGCACAGACGCCATCATATTGGCCACGTCCCGTTTCCTGGAGGAAGACCCGCTGCTGGCCAAGAGTTTGGAGCGTTACATCAAGAATGGGGGCAGAGTGGTCACATTGGGCACAACCTCCATCCCCGAGGCCAGAGTCGTGACCATCGGCAACTTTGACGGGGCCCGCGAGCTCGCGGCTGCACTACTGGCAAGAGGGCTCACTCGCTTTGCCATTCTTTCAGGCCCGCACGAACGTAATACTGCCCGGTCGCGCGTTGCGGGGTTCATGAGTGCCTTGGCGGCAAGTTCGCTTGAGCCTTTGGCTGTTGTCCCCGGACCGTTTACGAGTCGTGGCGGCTTCGATGCCACTATCGAGTGCCTTGATACTTTGAAAATCACCTCTGGCCAGGACGAGGCTGAGTCCCCCTTGTGTATCCTGGCGGCAAACGACGTCATGGCCCTTGGTGCCATGACAGCGATCCGTTCCCGAGGACTGCGGATTCCCGACGACGTGCAGGTGGCCGGTTTCGATGACATTCCAACCCTGCGGGATCACTTTCCCGGATTGAGTACTTACCGGTTGCCACTTGAAGAAATAGGTCGCCTCGCAGCAGGGTTGGCTCTAGACCCTGATGCCCGGCCTCTGGCGACAGTCACAGGAACTGTGATGTTGCGTGAAAGTGCTGGACAGCCCACCTTTGTTGCCGATGGGGCATAATCACATCATGAGCACAGAAGAGAGCCCCGGACAGATCATGAGCAACGATGAAGCCTGGCGCTTCCTCGAGCACACTCGCTTCGGCAGGTTGGCCCTGAGCGTGGGCAACCAGCCGGATATCTTCCCCATCAACTACCTTGCCCATGACGGAAAACTCCTCATGCGCACCAACCCTGGAACCAAGTTGGCTGAGTTGACCATCAACGACTCGGTGGCTTTTGAGATTGACGGACTCGCCGAGAACGAAGCCTGGAGCGTAGTACTCAAAGGCACGGCACGGGTCTTGGAATCGCAAACGGAAATTGATGCCGTTAGTGAGCTTCCCTTGGCACCGTGGCTCCAAACGCTGAAGTACACCTTCGTGGAAATCGTCCCGAGCAGTGTTAGTGGCTTCCGCTTTCAGCTGGGTACCGAGCCCGAGCGGTACTGAGTCCGAATCTGGCTGATCCAGAGTCCGGGGCTGGCTACACAGCGTATGGGAGTCCTAAGTGCGGATTCCTGCGCGCCGTTTCGAAGGCCATCCGAGTCCGGATCTCGTCGTCTTCTTGGTCGTAAGGTGTCGGCGCAGGAGGCTCGGGGAGATTATCGGGGTCCCAAGTCTCTTCATTGTCGTCTGCCTGAGTGAGGGCACTAGCGACTGCTTCGCTAACAGCTCCAGCCACTTGGTCAGCGACAGCTTCGGCGACCGCCAGTGAAAAAGCCTGAGCCAGCTCCGTTTCCTGCTGTCGAGTTGCATCATTGCGGTTCTTCTGGCTCTTGCCCGCCATTGCACGATCGATCAATTTCTTCAACCATTTCGGGTAGGCAGGCGGCTGCTTCTTCTCTGCGACTTCTGGTGGATGGAACCTGCCGGATGGGGAGGTCCAAGAGACCTTGCCATTGCTTTCCATATGCGGAGTCCAGCCTCGGAGCTTCACGTCCTGGCGCTCTGGTTCATCGATGCAGCGTCGCTTTCCGTGCCGATCCTTGTCGTCCTTGAAATGTTTGAGCAAGTGGTGGCGTGCGCACAAATTTTCAAGATTGTTGTAGATAGATCTACCCCCAGTTTCAAAGCTCTTTATGTGGTCCACATCGCAACTGATGGATTTTGCGAGGCAGCCGGGGAACTGACAGTACTCTTCCCGGATGCGCAGCATTGTCCGCATGGCTGAACCGATACGGTAGCGGTCAGGAGCAATGTCGAGCGGTTCGTTGCTGATGGGGTCAACGAGTAACCGGAGCATACTGGGGGCTTGAGAAGCAAGGCGTTTAGCGACTTCCATGCTGATGGGTCCGCATCCTTCCATCCATGCGGGTTCATTGGTCATGCCAAGGAGCGACAAGGCAGGAATCAGCACGATGGGAGTGACTTGCGGCAATGGTGGCCAAGGAGCCACGTCATAGGCCAAATCTTCGGCCACAGTGGTCCCCTGGAAGCTGGTTTCGCTACCGGCGCCTGGGTCAGAATCGGCTCCGGCACGCTTTAACGATGGGACATGAGCTGTGGCGTTCCAGTCGGGGAAGTTTCGAGGATCTGGTTCCCTAAAGTCTGGATGGTTGTAGTTAGGATCCTCAAAATCTGGGATCTGCCAGGGACTGAACTTGGCTGCGCACCGGTTTGGGTCGGGGAACGCGCCTTCACCGCAGGGATCCGGCTCTGGTTGGAGATACCAAAGATTCTTCCTCGGCGCCCCTTGCCAACCTAAAATCGGTCCTGCTGGCCCCTGTTCATTTTCATCCGGATTGTTTAGATCGGCCCCGGTTAGATCGGGATCGGCCACATCGGCCACATCGGCGCCATCCTGGCCCAGTTCGCTGGCCGAGGATACATTTGGGGCAGGTGATGACTCGGGTGCACTGGCAGGTGCGGGACTATGGATGCCGTTCTGGTCCATGCTTTGGCGCAGGAGCAGTGCCGCGGCAATATCTGCTCGCAATTGCGGTTGCGTTCTGCTCTCATGGGGCCCGCGTGCCGCCTGAGCTGTGAAGTTGCACTGATCCCAAATGGCTTCAATGGTGGGTGCTGGAGCATAGAGGCTGAGCCAGGACATGCCGTCCTGGCCACGCGATATGCGCACATTTCTCTCTGCAAAGGCACGACGGGTACGTGCCGTGATGGTTTCCGGGTAGCTGCGTTCACGCAACCGGCGGGCAGTGGCGCGAAAGCTTGGAAGTGTTTTGGTGAGAGCGTGCTCAAGTAGTGTCTGCTCAAAGGCGTCAATAGTTTCCTGAGCGATTCGTGCCGAACGCAGCAGAGACGTCTCTTCGGCGATGACCACCGCATGGTCCCAGCACAGCTCCCCTGCCGTGAGCACCTCCATGGTGGCCGGCAATTGCCGAACCAGCGTTACTGAATGATCGATCAGTCGCCAAGCGTATCCCTCCGCAACGTGCAAAATCGTTGCCAGTTCCGTGGTGATCTGCGCTAAGGCGCCATTCTTCTGCCACGCACCGAGGGATAGCAGTCCACCTTCTATGACGGAGGCTGAATCGAGCCGCTCAACCATGACGGCGACGAGAGCGGCGCACTGGTTTTGATGCCGACGTAAGGAAGCCACGGCGTCTCCACAGCTGTCCATCAAGGCGCGAATGCCCTCTAACTGTGAGTGCCGTTGTGCGCCGGAATTCTCGGGAAGGGGCAGTGCCGGCAGCCCGACGAGAGGCTCAATGTCAGAGGCAAGCGGTTCAATGGTGGGAAGAGCAAGCCCGTCAATCAATTCCGCCACACGAGCTGTGGCGGATAGATTCTCCCGATCAATCGGGAATCCAGATGAATTGCCCATACCACAATTCTAGATTATATGTATGGCAAGATCAATAGATTTTGAAATCTTCCCGTATAAATACTCTAAGATGTCCCCAGAATTCGCGACACAACACAGAAAAGCCAGCTGCCGCCGTCGTACTTGAGAAGAGTACGTCCGGCGGCAGCTGGGGTGGAGATCTGCGACGCTCGTGGCTTAGCAGCGGAATGTCAGTGGCTTACCAGCGATGCGCCACGTCAATCACAATCCGCGAGGTGTTCCCCGGTCCATCCAGGACAAACACCGTGAACGGGAGCCGTGCCCGGACTCCTAATGCGATGGTGGTGCTGCCTTCGAAGCTGCCTGCCATGGCCAGCTGGCGGAAGGTGGTGTACCCGGCCAGGTTGAAGAGTTCATTGGGGTTGGTCGGGGTGTAACTGGAGGTGCCGGAGCTGGTGTAGGCGGGGGCCAGCACGGTGACCTGGAGATCGGCCGCACCACGCACGGGAACCGCCTGGCCGCTACCGGGGCGCTGAACCACTGACACGTACTGCACGGAGTAGCCGTTGGCGTGACCGTTGACGTCGATCACCATGCGGTCAAAGCACGCATGCTGCCCGGCTCGGACATTAGCTACCGTGGCGCTGGAACCGGTCCCGGCAGTCTTGGCCAACGAACCCCACACGATGCCGCAATAGGGTGCTGCTTGAGCTGGCGCCGGTGCGACGAGAATGAATGCCGCCAGCAACCCCACAATTGCCAGCCAGGCCTTGATGTACTTCATGGGAAACACCCTCTTTGAAAGTGAGAACTTACCCAGGTTTGGGTTATTTCACGTTATGCCTTGGCTGGCTCTGCGGTACCCGTTAATACGGAAGATCCGCTGAACTGTTATGGCTACCCCCAGGAGCGCAGGGAATCGTTATCCAGGTCTCCTAAGATGCTGCTTCGTGATGCGCAGCAGTAAGCTGATTGCAATCACCTTTACACTCCTGGAGTTCCCCCATGACCGCGCGCAGTTCCTCTCAACCGGCCCATCAGCCCCACCTCGATGGCAAAGATAGTGCGCTGGCCGCTCGGGCCACCGGAGTTTCATGGCAGGCGTCGGTGCTGCGTTACTATTCGCTGACGAAACCGCGGGTGATGTTCGGGAATGTCCTCACGGCAGCGGCTGGTTTCCTCTTTGCCAGTCCGGGCCGAATCGACTGGTGGATGTTTCTGGCCGTCTGCCTCGGCACCACACTGGTTATTGCTTCCGCGTGTGTACTGAACAACGTCTTGGACCGAGATATTGACACCGTCATGGCCAGAACCAAGAAGCGTGCCACAGTCACCGGCGGGGTGGGTGCGCGCAATGCTGTCATCTACTCCACCATTTTGGGGCTAGCTGGCGTGGGCGCTCTGATGGCATGGACCAACACGCTCGTAGTCATCGTGGGCCTGGGCGGTTTCCTGGCCTATGTGGTGCTCTACGGAATGCTCGCCAAACGTCTGAGTATCCATGGCACATTGGTGGGCAGCATCTCGGGAGCGGCACCCATCTTGGGCGGATACGTAGGTGCCAGCAACGCGCTCGACGCCGGAGCCGGCATTGTCTTCCTCATGCTCTTCTTCTGGCAGATGCCAGCGTTTTACTCGATTGCGATTTACCGGCAGGCTGAATATGCCCGCGCCCAGGTGCCGATCATCTCGGTGGTCCGCGGCATCGCCGCCACCAAGGCCCAGATCCTGGTCTACACGGTTGTTTACGTTGCCGTCTCGCTCCTTCCCCAGCCCTTCGGCTACACAGGCTGGGTATACACCGCAGCCACGGCGGCACTCGGTGCCGGTTGGCTGTTTATGGCCGTTCGCGGACTGCGCGCCACTGATGATGACCGCTGGGCACGCGTGATGTTCCGCTATTCACTGATCATGCTGTGCGCTGTTTCCGTATTGCTCGCCGTTGGCCCACGACTGCCATAGCCTTCCCGGCCGTACCAGAAAGCATTTCCAGGGCTCTGCAACAGGCACGGAGCCCTTGACCTTCGGAGCGAATAGGCCTGAAATGGAGTAAGACCACAATGGCTCTGCCCACGTGGCTGGGCTTCAGGGTCTGGTTGACGGATTGCTTAAAGGTCTGATGACCGCGTCCATACAGGAGCGTGGCGGCTACGGTGCCGGGAGGTCGATGGAAATGATGTTCCTCGTACTTGCAGTGCTCGTCACAGTCACTACGGTGGCCACGGTTGCCTTGGCCGGATCGCGCAGTCATCGGAAAAACGATCCCGATGCCACCTTTTGGTATGTGTTCACGGGCATGTGCGTGGTCGCTCCGATGATCCTGATCCCGGCCATGAGCAACCGAGTACTCTCGTGTGCTCTGCTGCTGCTGGCCGCTGGCACCGCCGTCGCTACTCAGCTGTGGTGCCGCCGACATGCGGATCTGCTGGCCGCCACTGGGCACCAGGCCGAGTTGGCGGCAGCATTCACGCAGATATCTCACCGCCACCAAGCCCTGATCACGCAATGGAGTCGCTACGAGTTAGACCCGGGTGCCGCCATCGACTTCCCCACCATGAGCGATGTCCGTGTTCCTGAGACATCGGCCCTGATCCGGGCGGTGACGGCCGCTAACCAGTTGCAGCCAGTCACCGACGCCAGGATTGTCCCGGACACAGTGCACTCTGCTTTTTCCCTCATGACGGACGACGGCGTAGCCACCTACCAGCGTGCCGTCGCCGAGCTGGAGGTAGCTCTTGAGACGGCAGAAGCCGCGGCCCGCCGCTACCAGCGTGGCTGAGGCAGCAGCGCCGCTACTGAACCACTAGCACCGGAACCGGCGACTGGTTCACGACCGCGGAACTAACAGATCCCAGCAACAGCCCCATCAAGCCACCGTGACCACGGCGCCCAACGACGAGCATGCGTGCGCCCTGGGCCACTGATGCCAATCCGCTAGCTGCCGAACCCTGCAGCAGCCGTGCAGAAACGGAGGCCGGGACGTCTTCACCAAAGGCCTGAAAAAGTGCATCGCTCAAAACTTTACGGGCACCCTCCTCGAAGCTGCCAATGCCCAACGCGGCGTAACTGGAGTGTTTGGTTGGCATTTCCCAGACAGCAACAGCATCGACCACACCGCCCAATTCGGCTGCCAAGCGCGCGCCTTCCTTGAGTGCATTCACCGAGGATGGTGAGCCGTCAACACCGACAACAATACGAACTTCTGGTGTAGCTTCAGACACGAATTGCTCCTTAGAACTGCGGGCTTGTCCCGTTACCTGCATTCTTCCGTATGAAACATAAAGGAGGTAATTGGCGCTCTCTCGGTGCGCAACGTGGGCCACCGGCCCACTGATTCACGGGCTTGGGACCGGCTGCACAGGTGTGCCTTGCTGGCCCGGTTCGCCTGATGGCACCGGTTGCGCTGGTGCACTTGGTTGCACCGGCTGTGCGGGTTGCGCTGGTGCACTTGGTTGAGCGGATGGCTCCGGCTGTGCCGGCTGGTTGGGTTGGAGAGGAGCCTGCAGGGTCCCGGGCACGGGCGAGATCACCTCCCCGGGCTTGGGATCATTGACACCGGCCACGTACGGAGCGGTCGGCGCCAGCATGAGCGCCGGCGGCTGGTTCAGCGGCTTGGCGCTCAGTCCGGGAGTCTGGGCGGCTTGGTTCATGACAGCGGCCCAGTTGCTGCCGGCGAGCTGGTTTCCGTCAATGTTCGGGTAGTAGACGCCGTTGATGGTGATGTCTTGGTTGATGTACTTGTCCGCGTTGCCCTTGTAGCTGCCAAACCAGGAGGCCGTGGCAATGCCGGAGTTGGCACCGATGGTCCAGGTCTGGATGTTGCCGTCAGTTGTGCCGGTCTTGGCAAAGGAGGAGCTCTTGTCGTTGAGCGGAATCGCGTAGCCGGAACCATTGGTCAGCATGTACTGCAGCGCGTAAGTCACACCCGCCGCCACTTCGGAAGTCATGGCCCGCTGGCAGCCGGCGCCCGGAACCGGGTAATTGGTTCCTGCCGCATCCTTGACGGAGACCAGGGCAATGGGGCTGCAGCGCACACCATCGTTGGCGAAAGTGGCAAACGCCGTCGCCATGTCAATGGGGGCCACATCGTTGGTGCCGATCAGGGCGGGGATGTTGGAGAGGTCATAGGGCTTGTTGGTGTGCCCGTCCTTGACCCCGGCCGCCGTCGCCATCTTCTGGATGTTGCAGAAGTCCAGGGCCGTGGCCGTCTGGAACGTGACCGTGTTGATGGAGATGGCCAGGCCAAGGTAGGCCGTCATGGAATGGTAGTCGTTGGGGCCGTCGTTGGGCAGCAGGGATTCGCCCGGCACTGACGGGTCATAGGAACCGGTGGTGGTGCCGCAGGAATTCTTCCACGGATACCCTGCGGGGTAATAGCGCACGGCACCATTGATGGAGGTCATCATGGAGTGGCCGCTGTTGAGCCATTCGGCAAACACGAACGGCTTGAATGTGGAACCAATCTGGAAGCCGCCTGCACCGTGGAGGGGTTGGCCACTGGCATCGTTGACGGGCAGCGCAAAGTTGCCCATGTAGTTCCCGGGATCAGGTGCCGGGTTGTAAACCGTGTTCTGCGTCATGGTGAGGACCTTGCCGGTGCCCGGCTGCACACTGACGACGGCGGCACCGCGCTCGAGTGGGTCGGCCCCCGAGATGGTGCCATTGACCTGTTCCTGGGCCACGTTCTGCAGTGCCGGGTCCAGGGTCGTCTTGATGGTCAGTCCGCCACCGTACAGGAGCTTGGTGCGCTCCTCCACCGTGGCGCCGTAGGCCTTGTCGTTGAGTATCAGCTGCTGGACGTAGTCGCAAAAGTACGGTGCCATGGCGGCAGCAGTGCAGCCCTGGCCGGATTTTGTCACATGTAGCTCCAGCGGTGTCTTGACCGCGGCATCATGGTCCTTCTTGCTGATCTTGCCTTGCGTCAACATCCTGGCCAGGACGTCGTTTCGGCGCTCCACCAAATGATCGGGCTGCGTAATGGGGTCGTAATACCCCGGGTTATTGACCACCCCAGCCAGGGCGGCGGCCTGAGGCAGAGTCAGCTTGGCGGCGGTGGTGTTGAAGTACAGTTTGGCAGCGGATTCAATACCGTAGGCGCCGTTGCCGAAGTAGATGATATTCAGATATCCGGCCAAGATATCGTCCTTGGACATTTCTTTTTCTAAGCTGATCGCGAGGCGAATCTCATTGACCTTGTCGGTAACGGTCTTGTCCATCCCGAACTTGGCCTGGTCCGTTTTGCCTTCGGCCACGAGCTGTTCAATGAGCATGTTGTTCACGTACTGCTGGGTGATGGTGGAGGCGCCCTGCCTGCCGCCCTGGGCGGTAGCTACGAGAGCGCGCAAGATACCCGTGGGGTCTACTCCCCCATGGTCGTAAAAGCGGGAATCTTCGATGGAAACAATGCCCTCTTTGATGAAAGGTGACATGTCCGCCAACCCAACAATCTGACGGTCTTGGGCATAGAGGGTGGCGATCGTGGCGCCGTTGGCGGCCAGGATCGTCGTGGCCTGCGGCGGCGCCTTCATATCCAATACCTGTGGGGCATTGCTAATGAAGTCATCGGCGCCGTGCATAGCCGTTGTGGCGATTGCGGCGGCCGGGACAAAGAGGGCAGCCACGAGGGTTCCGGAGATGGCACAGATAGCAAAGAACCGCCCCCACTGGGCGAGGGTCTTGCCAGTTCCGAGACCCTTACTGCTTCCAAAGAGTCCACGCCAGCCTGTGAGCCAGCCTTCCCGACGGAGGAGACTAGTCCTAGCCGCCTTTCCGCTCGGACCCCCGTCAACCTTCTCGTATGCTTGCCCATTCGGGGGCATACCCTTTGCCGGGCCTGGTTTCGGTGTTGCGTCCTGGGCCATGCACGTTCCCCTCAATAGCTGCTGCCGTTTGGCTGGCCGCAATCAGTAGCTAGCGGTAATCAATTAGCACTTAGCGGCACGGGCCCTTTTAGAGTGTGCCTTAAAGATGGGAATTTCCTGAAAACGACCCTGAAAACGGCACCGTCATGCTCTGGGAAAGCGTGGTCTAAAACTGCTGCTCTGAAGGTGGTGTTGTGACAGTGTTCCCCGGTGGGACCTTCCACACAGCTTGTCATTCGTGAAAGTGTGGGTCCATGGAACAGCAGCTGCCCTACCCCACCGCCTACACGGTTGAAGACTTCGCTCAACGGCTGGCCTTGGTCAAAACTCGGATGGCAGCTGCCGCCCAGCGCGCCGGGCGCACGGTAGCGGATGTTCGGCTACTGCCGGTCAGTAAGACTGTGGACTCGGCAAGGATGCGCCACGCCATTGCGGTCGGCTGCAAAGACCTAGGCGAAAACAAAGTGCAGGAGGCCCTGCGTAAAAGTCGTGAACTAGCGGACATCCCCGGACTGCGATGGCATGTCATTGGCCATCTACAAAGTAACAAGGCAAAGTTAGTAGCCGAATTTGCCCACGAATTTCAGGCGTTGGACCGGCTCAGCGTCGCTACCGCCTTGAACAACCGGCTCGCCACAGCGGGACGAGTTTTGGAGGTCCTGGTCCAGGTCAACACCTCGGGCGAGGACAGCAAATTTGGGCTGCCACCGGAGGAAGTGGGGGCCTTCCTCAAAGAACTCCCAGCCTTCGAGCACCTGCGCATCAAAGGGTTCATGACACTGGCAATCCACAGTGCAGACGATGCCCGGGTTCGCGCTTGTTTCCAAAGTCTCCACAGCGTCAGGGAGCAATGGCGGTCGATGGCGCCATCCGGCGTCGACCTTTCAGAATTGTCTATGGGCATGTCCGGCGACTTTGAACTGGCCATTGAGGAGGGCTCCACGGTGGTGCGGGTGGGGCAAGCGATTTTTGGGGCCCGTGCCCTGCCAGACAGTTATTACTGGCCTGCCCCCGGAGCCTGAAGCCAAGGTAAAAATAGCCATGAAATGCGGTCAATGGCGGCGCCGTAGGCCATGGGGTCGTATGCTCGGGTCATGGCTAAATTTTTCGACATCCACCCGAACGATCCGCAGGCGCGCTCCGTCAGCCAGATCGTTGAAATCCTGCGGTCTGGCGGTTTGATCGCATACCCCACGGACTCCTGTTACGCGCTGGGTGCGCAACTGGGAAATCGTGAAGCTCTGGACCGTATCCGGACCATTCGCCAGCTCGACAAGCATCATCATTTCACGCTGGTCTGCAAAGACTTTGCTCAGTTGGGCCAATTTGTCATGATCGACAATGACATTTTCCGAAGCATCAAGGCCGTCACACCTGGTCCCTACACCTTTATCCTGCCGGCAACGCCGGAGGTCCCGAAGCGGCTGGCGCACCCGAAGAAGCGGACCGTTGGTGTCCGTATCCCGGACAGTCGCCTCATCCACGACATTCTTGAAGAACTCGGTGAGCCCATGCTCTCCAGCACATTGTTGCTCCCCGGCGAGGAAGAGCCGCTGACGCTGGGATGGGAAATCAAGGAAGCTCTGGACCACGTGGTTGACGCCGTGATTGATTCCGGCGACGTCGGCGCCGAGCCCACCACAGTGGTGGACTTCTCCAGCGGTTATGCAGAAGTGGTGCGCCGCGGCATGGGCGATCCCAGCCGTTTCGAATAATACGTTTCGAATAGGGTCTAGAGCCAAACGAGAGTGGCGTACCTGCGGCCTTTTGATAAGGCGTAGCTCTGGAACTTGAGGCTAGTTATGGTTAGCGTGGAAGTGGCCGGACAGCGCGCTGAGCCGGTCAGCTGAAAAGCTAGCCAACCAGTAAGAACAAGCAAGAACCTGAACAGAATAAGTGCAAGCACACAAACAGGATTCGAGGGAGTTTCAATGGTCACCAAGAGAACAGCCCACACAGGTTACACAGTGCCCGGTCTGTCACTGCAGGACGGACATCAGGTCGCAACGTTGCTTCAGGGGCGGTTACACGCCCTGAACGATCTCCAACTGACGCTCAAACACGCGCACTGGAACGTTGTTGGCAGGGATTTCATCAGCGTTCACGAGATGCTGGACCCCCAGATCGAGCTCGTCCGGGCCATGGTTGATGAGACCGCGGAACGGATTGCCACCCTCGGTGTCTCCCCCAACGGCCTGCCTGGAGCGCTCGTGACCGCACGTTCCTGGGACGATTACTCCATTGGGCGCGCACACACTTCGGCTCATCTCGCGGCGCTGGATATGGTGTATTCCGGATTCCTCAAGAGTCACCGCGAAACTCTGACTGCCGTGGGCGAGGTGGATCCGATCACCGAGGACATGATCATCACCCAGTGTGCCCAGCTGGAGTTGTTCCAGTGGTTTATGCGCGCGCATCTGGAGGACGACGCCGGTGACCTCGCCAATGCCGGCAGCAAGACCGAACGTTCGGCAGCGGCGAAAGCCCCCAAATAGTGCCGGGCCTTGTCCCTGTCCTGGGCGCTCGTACGGATTATCCGCACACCGCCATTGTGACCGGCGCCGACAGAGGCATTGGCAAGGCCACTGCCATTGCCTTGGCCCGCAGCGGATACGATGTGGGATTCACGTGGCATGACGATGAAACTGGTGCAGCAGACACCGTCCAGATGATTGAGGGTTTGGGTCAGCGAGCAGTTTCGGTGTGGCTGGATACCACCGATGCCGCCAGCTGTGCCCCGGCGATCACACTGCTGGCCGACGCCCTGGGGTCACTGGGGGTGTTCGTGAACAACGTGGGCATCGGGCTGACCAAATCAGTGGTGGACACCGAGCTGCACGAGTGGCAGCGAATTCTGGACACCAACCTCAATGGCGCCTTCCTCTGCCTGCAGGCGGCTGCCAAGTTGCTGATCGCCGGTGGTGTTGGTGGCCGGATCGTGGTGGTGACCAGCATTCATGCTCATCAGCCGCGTTTTGGGTACGGTGCGTATTGTGCCTCGAAGTTTGGCTTGGACGGTCTGACCAAGACCCTTGCCGTGGAACTGGCCGGTCACGGCATCACCGTCAATGCCGTTGCACCGGGAGAGATTGCCACGCATCTTCCCGACACCGAAACCAGGCACCCGCATCAGATCCTCCGCCCAGGCATTCCATTGGGATACGGCGGAACAGCCGAGGAAGTGGCCAACGTGATCGTCTTCCTGGCCTCCCCCGAGGCGAGTTACGTCACTGGCGCCAGCTGGGAGGTCGACGGCGGCATGGCGGAAGTAGGCGCCCAGGCCAGCTCGCACGTGAGCAACAATGACTGGCGAGAAGCCACCAACGCAGGCACCAGCCAAGCGCGACGATAACCGCTTGCAGCGTGGGCGCCGCCGGCGGTAGCCTCCGCCGGAGGCGCCGCTGGCTACATTCGCTTCTTGACCTTGGCGGTGGCCGGTGCACTCCATGGGTCTGCGGGCCAGGGATGCCTCGGATAACGTCCGCGCATCTCTGCCCGGACCTGAGAGTAGGGTCCGCTCCAGAAAGAGCTCAGATCATCCGTCACGGCGAGCGGCCTGCGGGCGGGCGACAGCAAATGGAACAGCACTCGCACCCGGCCGTTGACCAGCCGAGGCGTTTCTGCCAGCCCAAAACATTCCTGCAGCTTTACAGCGGCCACGGGAGGGCCGTCGTCGGATACCTCCGGGTACTCAATCCGGATGTTCGAGCCACTGGGTACAGCCAGTGTCTCCGGCGCCAGTTCCGCCAACCGGGATGCTTCGGGCCAGGGCAGCAGACGCCGTAACGGATCACTCAGTGACAGGGAGGAGAGTGCCTTACCAGCCGCCACAGATTCCAGTTCAGGCCCCAACCAGTCCGGTAAGCGCTGCAAAAGTGCGGCGTCACTGACGTCGGGCCACGGTGCCCCCAGTTCACGGTGCAGCAACGCCAAGCGGCGGCGAAGTTGATCCGCCGCTCCAGACCAGGCGAGCAGGCCCAGCCCCTCCTTAGCCACTGCGGAAGCCACAGCTTCGCGGCCTTGCGCTGGCGTGGCCTTCGCGGGAGTCGACAGCAAAACAATGGCGCCAAGCCTGCGTTCCCGGCGTCCGGAGACCTTGCCGTTGCTGAAAGTTGCTACCACCGAGTCCTGGAGCATATGTGCGGCGACCGTCTCCGCATGCTGCTGATCCAAGGGCGCTGCTGAGCGGATGATGGCGCCGGTTCCGGCCGCATCGCGGCCCTGCGCGCGGGAGACTTCTGCCACGGCCAGCCACTCATGACCTGTCAACGAACTGCCAGCCGGCAAGCCCGCACGGGTGCCCGAGGAGAGCAGATATTGCTGCCCGGCAGCGTTTTCCACCAGCCTGGCCACCCGGTCCGGGAAGGCGAGTCCGACGACGAACCCCACCCCCTCGGCGGCACTCACCTTCCGCGGGTGCGCACCAGCCGATGGACCGGCAGCGGGGCTAGCTGCTTTATCTGTGGCACCGTTGCGGGTGTCCTTGCGGAGAAGTTGTTCGAGCCTGCGTACTGCCTGACTCCAGCGGTGCGATCCCGGATCGCGGCCGGAGCGCATACCGGAGAGTAGAGCGCTCAGATCAGCGCCGGGGGCTCTGCCATCTCCGGACACCAGGGCCACAATCTCAGCTGCCATTTTGGCCCCAACGACTGGAGCGCCGTCGAGCAGGGCACGGGCGAGGCGTGGGTCGGCGGGTATATCAGCAAGTGTCCGGCCCAAGTCCGTGGCGTGACCGGTGGCATCGAGGGCTCCGAGCTCGCCGAGGATTTCCACGGCGGCGGCCAGGGCGGGAGCCGGAGGCGCGGTGGGTAAACGCAGCCCCACTCCCCCTGGTGCGCCCCAGCAAGCGAGCAACAGGGCCGCGGCGCTCAGCTCGGCAACTGCAATCTCCGGCATGGGATGCGCCGGAGCTGCCGCGAAAGTCTTCTGCTCATAGCAGCGCACCACGGTTCCGGGACCTAAGCGGGCAGCGCGGCCGGCACGCTGATCCGCCGAGGCGCGTGAGGTGGAGACGGTGACCAAACCGGTCATACCGCGGGCAGCATCACGCCGGGGTTCACGTGAAAGTCCAGAATCCACCACCAAGCGAACTCCGGGCACTGTCAGCGAAGATTCCGCCAGCGACGTGGAGACGATGATGCGCGGCAATCCCCCGGGCTCACGCGCAGAAACAGCACGGTCCTGCTCACGGGCCGACACCTGACCGTGCAGCTCCAACACGTCGATGCTGGGCTCAGCAGAATCATGTGGACCAGCAGAGTTGGGTTCGGCTGCGTGCTGGCGAGCGGAGCGCAGCCGGTTTGCTATATAGGAGACTTCCCAGGCCCCGGGGGCAAATACCAGCGCGTCAATGGATGGATCTACAGATAGGGCCGCGGCATGCGCGGTGGCAGCGGTGTCTGCTACGTGATCCAAAAAGGAGCGAGTGATGCCGCGCTGGTCCATGCGCGGCTGGGCTGAGGGGGCCCACCTGATCTCCAGGGGGAACAGCGCTGAGGGACAGTCAACCACGGGCGCCGGGGACCCGGCGTCGTCCGCTGCCAAGAGCTCAGCAAAGCGGGCGGCGTCGAGCGTGGCGGACATGGCGATGAGGGTCAGGTCGCTGCGCAACTGCCGGACTTCCCCGAGTAGGCCGAGCAAGAGGTCCGTGTCGAGGCCGCGTTCGTGGACTTCGTCAAGGATGACTGCGGCCACGCCCTCGAGCCCCGGATCGTGCAAGAGGCGGCGCAACAGGATGCCAGGGGTGAGGAATTCAATGATCGTCTCGGCGCTGCTGTGGCTCTCGCCGCGCACGGTGTAGCCGACTTTGCCACCTAGCGCCGTGCCATCAAGGGACGCTAACCGCCGGGCCGCCGAGCGGACGGCCACTCGACGCGGCGCAGTGACCAGAACCCGGTGGGCGGCGGTGGCGCCGAGTGCGTTGGCTGCCAGGGGTGGCACCAGCGTTGTTTTGCCGGTGCCAGGAGGCGCCTGGACAACGGCCGAGAGACTCTCGTGGGCGGCACCTCCGTTGGTCCGCTGTGGCCCGGCGCCCTTGAGGATGGCGGCCAGATCGGGCAGGGACTGAGCAAAAACCAGTCCCTGCCCGATCGTGGCAATGTTGAAGGGTCCGCCCGGGATTTCAGCCTGAGCGGGAGTCGACATAAGAAATCAGCCGATCTGCAGTTCGCCCATGTCATCCCAATCGCTGCCATCCACCTTGCGGGAAATGATCTTGGGTGTGGAGACCAGGGCCGGGCGCATGGTTTCCAGGCCGGCCTTGAAGTGCTCGCTATTGACGTGCTTGCCGGCGGCATCGTCGTCCAGGAAAGCCTCGACGAGAACGAACTCGTTCGGATCAACGACGCTGCGTGACCAGTCGAACCATAGGTTGCCTGGCTCGGCGCGGGTTGCTTCGGTGAAGGGGGTCACAAGGTCGATGAATGTTGCGGTGGCTTCGGGCTTGACTTGGTATTTAACAACAATGAAGTACATGCCTCTAGCCTATCTCGATGAGGGGACATGCTGGGATTGCGCCGGTGTTGCGAGGCGGTGTTGAGAGGCGGTGGACCAGTAGCGGGCTACCAGCCGCGCTCACGCCACTGGGGCAGGGAGGGGCGTTCGGCGCCGATGGTGGTTCCGTCACCATGACCGGGCAGCACTACTGCGTTGTCCGGGTAGACGTTGAAGAGGCGTTCCTCGACATCGTTCACCAGTGAGGTGAATCGTGCTGGATCGTCTTGGGTGTTGCCGACGCCGCCGGGGAACAGGGAATCTCCGCTGAAAATGATGGGCGCAGCATCAGATCCTGGCTGCAGGACATAAGCGATGGAACCGGGGGTGTGGCCGCGCAGATGAACTGCCACTAGCTCGATTCCAGCCACAGACAGCGTTCCATCGTGGACCAACGCCAGGTCAATGGCCACGCCGGATTCTTTGGCAATACCGGGGATGTCATCGGTGCCGGCAGCCGTGGGCACACCGCTGTGGGACACGAGCCCGGCCAGCGCGCGGACATGATCCCAGTGTTGGTGTGTCGTGGCGATCATGGCCAGAGATGTGGGCACCTCGGCGTCGCCGGTTGCATCCTGGAGTAGCTCCTTGATGGACGGGAGATCATCCGCTGCATCAATGAGGATCTGTGCGCCGGTGCCCTTGGCGGTAATCAAGTACACATTGTTCGCCATGGCCGAGACCACGTTCCGGCGCACTGTGTAGTCGGGAAGGTCGTATAGCAGCGAAGAGTCAACAGTCATAAGAGAACCCTATCCCCAGTGAAGGGAATCAAACTTGACTCAGCGCCGCTCTCGGCCGAACGAACGCGAACAATATGACGTATCTGAATCAAAAGGTTCGGAATAAGTGCCAGCCTAGGTGCCGGCGTCGAACTTGAGAGAAGTAACGTTTTGCTTCGGGGCAAGTTTGTGACGCAACAATTAGAAATATTACTTCTCTTTTGCGTTCGGAGCGTTCACGCTGGAGGAATGAGCAAAACACGCACCTCAGTCCCGGTTCTAGATCTCTCCACCGCCCGCAATTCGGACGGCTTTTTCAATATGGAGTTCATCGACGCGCTGCGCGACGCCGCGCACAATGTCGGGTTCTTCCAAGTCATCAATTACGGCGCCGCCGAGGGCCAAGTTGAGGAACTATTGGAGACGGTGGCAGGGTTCTTCCGCTTGCCGCTGGAGCAGCGCCTTGAGCTGGATAACCGCAGCTCCGCCCAGTTCCGCGGGTATACCCGCCTGGGCAAGGAAATTACCCGAGGCCGTGCCGACTCCCGCGAACAGATCGATTTCGGTCCCGACCGTGAGCCGCTGATCGATGTCCCGGAGGATCAGCTGTTCCTGCGCCTGCAGGGACACAACCAGTGGCCCGATCAGTACCCTGAGCTGGAACGCACGGCTTTGCAGTGGACGGCGTTGATGGCGCGGATCGGCGTGGATCTGCTCGAGGGCATCAGCGTTGCGTTGGGTCTGCCGGAGGATTACCTGGCCGAACCGTTCACCTTTGCGCCCGCATGGATGGGCAAGTTGGTGCACTATGTTGGTGGTCAGGTTCCAGAGGCTGGCACCCAGGGTGTTGGTGCGCACGCCGACTACGGCTTTGTCACCTTGCTGTTGCAGGACAATGTGGGCGGTTTGGAAGTTCAGCCGCACGGTCAAGAAGACTGGATCCCGGTCGAGCCGATTCCCGGTGCCCTCGTGGTGAACTTGGGCGAAATGCTTGAGGTGGCCACCAATGGCTACCTCATGGCCACCATCCACCGCGTAACCGCTCCCCCGCCCGGCGTGGACCGCTACTCGGTGCCGTTCTTCTGGTCCCCGCGCCTGGACGCCGTGATTGATACCGTGCCGTTGCCGCCTGCTCTCGCTGCCGAAGCCCGTGGCGTCAGCGATGATCCGGACAACCCGATGCTATCCTCCTACGGCTCCAACGTGCTCAAAGGCTGGGTACGTGCCCACCCGGAAACGGCAGCCATCCACTACCCCGAACTCGGCTAATACACGCGGCGCTTGAAGCCGCGCAGGACGACCCAGAAAAACGGCGACGCCGAGAACTGTAGAAGCAGTTCGCGGCGTCGCCGTTTGTTAATACCTGGGTGCTTGGTTGCTGCTAGCTGTTCTCGGAGCCGATTTCCGGGGTGCCCTTGCTGGACTGACCCTTGCTGGAATTCTCAGCGCTGGACTTGCCCTTGTTAACGGCATTGAGAAGTCCGCTGGCTGCTCCGCTGGAGGATTCCGTGGACCCGCCGCCGACCATGCCCTGCAGCAAGCCGATGATGTCCAGACCCGTGGAGTCCTTGATCAGCTGCGTTGTCTGCTGAACGCCGTTGGAGACGTTCTTGCTCAACTGGCTGGCGCCGTCGTTGGAGATGACTGTCATGTCCTTGATGGCTGCCATGGGAGCTGCCACCTCGCGGGCCATGGCGGGGAGAACTTCCAGGACCTTGCTGAGGATAGCGGCCTCGTTGAACTTCTCGTACGCCTCAGCCTGAGCTGCAATACCGGCGGCCTCGGCCACACCCTTTGCCTCCGTGGACTCGGCCTCAGCCTGACCGCGGGACTTGATGACAGCTGCATCGGCGCGGCCTCGAGCCTCGACCACAGCAGCTTCGGCGTTACCGCGAGCGGTGGATGACGCGGCGTCCGCCTCGGCGGCAACCCTGTCACCCTCGGCCGTGAGCTTGCGCTTGGCAAGTTCTACGGTTGCTTCGATTTCAGCAGCCTCGGAAGCACGACGGCGTTCCTCCAGTTTGGCGTCAGCCTGCTGGATCAAGCGGTATTTCTCGGCGTCGGCCGGCTTGCGAACTTCGGTGTCAAGTTCCCTCTCGCGCAGTTCCGCGCGGCGCAAGGCAACCTGCTGATCGCGGATGATGACCTGCTCCTGCTGTTCGGCGGCGGCGAGGGGGCCAGCCGCATCGGCCCGAGCCTGGCGGGCATCTGCCTCTTCCTTGAGCTCGGCACGCTTGATGATCAACTGCTGCTGAGCAAGCGCAACCTGCTCGTCAGCAATGGCTTTGGCCTGCTCTGCTTCCTGCAGGAACTGAGCTTCAGCGATCTTGGCGTTCTTTTCGGCCAAAGCGGCCTCGGGGCGACCCAAGTTCAGAAGGTAACCGGAGTCGTCGTCGACCGACTGGATCTGGAAGGTATCGATCTCCAGGCCCTGGTTGTGCATGGAGTGCTCGGCTTCTTCTTTCACACTCTTGGCGAAGGTGGCACGGTCCTTGATGATGGATTCCACTGTCAAGGTACCCACGATCGAACGCAGTGAACCGGAGAGGGTTTCCTGCGTGTAGTGGTCAATGGCGTCCTGCTGGTTGAGGAAACGCTGGGCTGCCTTGCGGACGGAATCGGCGTCGCCACCGACCTTGACCTGTGCGACGCCCGTGAGGTGAAGTTTGATGCCGTTCTTGGAGATGCCCTCAATCTTCAATGAAACCTGCCGTGAGGCCAGGGACAGAGGGTACGCGCGCTGCGTGAAGGGGTTGATGAAGATGCGGCCGAACACCACGCGCTGGCTGCTGGGATCTGGCTGGCTCTTGTTGTCCTTGGAGGAGATGACAAGGGCCTGGTCAGGACTGGCAATATGCAGAGCCATCCGGGAGATGACGGCAGCGACGATGATGAGCACCACCAACACGCCGAGCCCAATGAATAAGGGAATGAGGGTCAAATAAGACATGACGCCTTTCGGGTTCACGGCGGCCATGCTGAGACCCACGGCCCGCCTAGTGGCTTCAATCCTACGGACTCCGGCGGTATTCTCCATTTATTGGAGTAACGTGTTCGCACATTCAGGCACCGACACCGGCGATGCAGTGTGTCAGTTGGAGAACAAACCGCAGATTGGCTCCATTTCGGGGACACGAAAGGGACTTGACGTGAATGATTCAAACGGCTGGGGCATCATTATCGAAGATGACGGGCCGGCGCTGATCATCATCTTCCTATTCATTTGCCTTGCCTCCATCGCCTTCCAAATTATGGAGAACGCCCGCCAACGCAGGAAGCTCGCAGTGGTGGCGGGCCCCAACCAGGAAATGCGGGCGAACCGGCGGATGTTTTTCTACACAGTGCTCGTCATTGGCCTTTTGACCCTCGTTGGCAACTACATCATGGGCATCACCTCCAGCTTGGCAGCATCGCACCCTGGCTCGCTGGAGGATTCAGCCGGCTTCCTCTCCCTGCCGGGCACGGGCACCACCCTGGTGACAACGGGCCTCTATGCCCTGGCCATTCTGGTCACCGCCGCCTTGATGCAGAAGAAGGAAAGGCTGGCGTTTCCGGAGCTGCTGGCGGACCTCAATGACGCACGAATATTTGGCGTCCGTGACAGTGCCCGCCAAGTTGCCCATTACAGGACTGAACTGGACCAGCTCAGGGCGGAACATGACTCGAAACGTGCCGGCCCCTTCACCGGTGAAGACTTTGAACGCCTTTTCACCTCGCACGAGTCACCTGGGCGGCCCGGCCTCGTCGAGCAGCTGAAGTATTTGAAGACTGAACAGCACCACCGCGCCCGGACCCGGAACTTTCAACACAACATTTTGCTCAACTACCGGATCACCACCGGCAAGTGGATCCTGCCTTTTGCAGTGCTGGCCGGGCTCTCCTTGTTCTTCACCGTGCGGGAGTCACTGGCCGCGAACGACGGCGATGGTGACTTTTCGCTGGCCATCGCCTGGGCGGTGGCCAGCCTTTTGGGATTGGCAGCCACCGCGGGCCAGTATTTTAGTGACGTGGGCAAGGTACTGTTGGTTGCCCGCAGGGACTACATCTCACATCAGACGCAGGCGGAATGCCTGAAAATACTGGCCGATGCCGAGGCGGACCTGGCCGCGGTGGACGCGGCCGAACACGTTGGCGGCGCTGTGTGCGGCTGCATCCACGATGATGGATGGGAGCCGATCCTCAGCATGGGCCGGTGGGCCCTCCGGCGTCCTACACGCAGGCGCTAGCCAGGCATTCCGGCCTGGACGGGGACCAGGCTGATGGCGTTGCGCCGGTGGATGTTCTTGGCATTGCGGTCAAAGCCCTTGGCGTCCATGTTGTTGCCCAGCCTGAAGGCGGCAAGCGCCTCGTCGTAGAGCTCGTTCAGGCGCTTCCCGGAATATTCGCCCACTGTGCCGTCCGTAAACGTGATGGTGATTGTTGCCTTGGCCGGGAAATGCCGGGGCATGCGGACGAACCCGTCAGTGTCCTGCTTCAGTTCAATCATGGGGCTTCCGTTTCTGTTGGAGGCCGTTTCATTAGGAGTGAAAAGGCGCTGCCGCCGCCCATTTTGGGTTGGCGTGGAAATCAAGGTTCTCATACAGTGTGTGGGCCGCGTTATTCGAACCCCAACTGGCAGTTCCACGTGGGATTTCCAGCCCCGGGCGCTGCGCATGATGAGCAGGATCGTTCACGATAAGGGGCAGGCGCGGGAAATATGAAAAACCGAACAACGTTTTCAGTTATGGCCGGCGCTTTCCTGATCACGGTTCCCTGCGACTATTCAGCATCTCGCGATCGATCATGTGCCCGGGCGTGACCGCTAAGGGAGAGCAGTTTCGCTACGGCCCCATGCATGGAACACCGGAACCGGGCTTCGACGCCAAACGCCTCCCCTGCGACATGCGTACCCTCAAAGTGATCGGGACAGACCTCATCTACGAGGTCGATAAGACACCCACGGCAAACGTGCGGCCGAACATCACCATCAAGTTCACGCAGTACATCCGTCTGGCTCGGACGTGGCGAGATTGTCTCTTGGAAACGGTCGGAGGAGGATCTGATTGTAGAGATCCTGACGCTGGTGCAGGTGGACGATGCGGACCGCCCCGGCGCCGGAAGACGGCGTGCCCACGGAATCCGTTGCTGGTGTACTGCCCAGGACTGTGCAGCCGTCGTCGGCAATCATCTGGAGATCGACCCGGCCGGGCTTGCCTTCGCTAGTGTTAACTAGATCAGGTTCAACGGGTGTTCTCTCAGCCCCGCGTGGAGCACCCGTGTCACTGCAAGCGAATATAGCCACACGTCCTGGCCGCCCCGCAATCGGGGCCGCCCGGACGTGTGCCTTGTGTTAGGCGAGGCGCTTGCGGACCATTTCAGAGACGGCCTTGCCGTCAAAGCGGCCGGCGATTTCGGCGGTGACCGGCTTCATGGCCACACCCATCTGGCGCATGGACAGTTCGCCCTGTTCGGCTTCCAGCCCGCTGATGATCCGGTCTACAATGGCTGCGGCTTCCTCGGCATTCAGGGCCTTGGGCAGGTAGGCCTCGATGACTTCAGCTTCCGACAGCTCTGCTGCGGCACGGTCGGGTTCGCCGGCTTCGGTGTAGATTCCGGCGGTGTCGTGGCGCTTGGCCGCTTCCTTCTGCAGCAGGGTGATGACCTGTGCGTCGTCGAACTCAACGGGGGTCTTGCCGCCCTTTTCACGCGTTTCAATCTCGCCCAGCACGTTGCGGACAGTGGTCAGGGCAATCTTGTTGCCGGCTTTCATATGCGTGACGACGTCTTCTTTGAGTTTCTGCTTCAGCGTGGACATTGGATTCCTTAAATTTGGTCACTGTGGCCGCACTGCGGCCGCCATGGTCAATTATCCCATCCAGCAACAGCCGCAATGTGCACAGCGGGCTTGATGGCAGCGATCGGCAGTGCGGCTGCTGCGGGTGGCCCCTCTGGAGGCGGCGGTAGGCTGATGGCACTACTTGGGGAGGCAGTCATGGCTGGACAGGGCAGCAGTTCTTTGAAGAAGGTCCTCTGGATCGTGCTCGGGGCGGTGGCGCTCTGTTTCGCCATCGTCCTGCTCGTCACGGACCCGGCCGCGCTGGGAGGCTGGCTGGCCCTAGGACTTGGCATCGCCGTCGTACTGGGCATGGCGGTCAAGATGATCCGTGCGCCCAGAGGCAAGAAGCTGCGGGCAGGGCTGGCTCCCATCGCCGGCGCGGCCGAGACCTACCAGGAATTGCTGCTGGGCCGGGAGTCGACCAGTTCCGCGATTGAACATTCGTTCCCGGCTGTGCCGGACGACAAGGCGAGCAGCGGGAGCTGAGGGGCGCCGCATGCAAGCTTGCACGGAAATGGCGGCGCAGACGGCGAGTTGTTTGCGCGCTGCCCTCCACGGCACAGCAGTCCACTCAGCCACGGAAGCCAAAGGGCTCGAGTGGGATGCCACCCTGCTGGCCGACGCTCCCGTCATCATCACCGAACCGCGTGGCTGGAACGGACTCTATGTGGCGCTCACCCGTTGCACCCAGGAGCTGGGACAGCTGCTGGTGGCATGAGCGGCCAGCAGCTGGGTCGGACCTGTTCGAACATGTCTTCTATGTGACTGCCTGTCCGCCCGGCGTATAATTTCTACGCAGCCAAACCAACAGAATCCAGGTGGTTCGCATGCGGACCGAAATCAGCGGGAAATGGGTGCGCGCCATGGTGGGCGGCACAACGGTGGTGGACAGCAGGGCACCCCTCATCTTTTGGGAGCAGAAGTTCCCCATCCCTGCCTATGCCTTCAGCCTGGACGAGGTCCGGATGGACCTGTTGGTGCCGGCGAACTCCGCCCCATCTGGCGCGCCGACGTTCTTCGGACCCAAGGGGCCCGTGGCCCAATGGTTTGACGTGCATGCCGGCGGCAGGGTGCTGCCCCACGCCGCATGGTGCAGGGACGATCCCGCCCTCGAGGGCCGCATCACTCTCACCTGGGCCCCGGAGGCGTTTGACCGCTGGCTCGAGGAAGAAGAGGAAGTCCACAGCCATCCGCGTGATCCCCACAAGCGTGTCGAGGCACTGCCCAGCTCCCGGCACATCACCGTCAAGCTCGACGGCGTGCTGCTGGCGGACAGCACCGAACCTGTTCTGCTCTTTGAGACCTACTTGCCCACCCGGTACTACCTTCCGCGCGCTGACGTGCGCCTTGACCGGCTGAGCGCCAGCAACAACCGCAGCCACTGCCCGTACAAGGGATACGCCGAGGACTACTGGGACGCGCCGGGCTCCCCCTCGGTGGCCTGGTCCTACCCCGACCCCTACCCGTCAGTGGCGCGCATCAAAGACAGGATTGCGTTCTACAACGAATCAGTGGATATCACGGTCGACGGGGTGGCCGTTCGACGTCCCCGGTCCATCTTCTCCAACACCAAGAACCGGCCCAGCGCATGAACGGCGCCGGCCCAAAACACACCGGCCGGAGCGATAATGAAGGCCTTGACCCTGCCGCGCTCGCCGTCCGGGACGCGGTCACGGCCCAGAGCTTCGGTCCCACAGCCCCGCATCCAGGGCAAACAACGTGGCCGTGACCCTGTTGGAGGCGCCCGTCTTCTCATAAATGTGCTCCACATGGTTGCGCACCGTCTTGGGCGCGATGACCAGCTCCGCCGCAATGGCCTTGTTGTCCATCCCCCGGCACAGCAGCCTGAGCACCTCCGCCTCCCTTGCCGTCAAGGCGGCAGGCAGGATCCGCCGTCGTGCCTCCTTGTGCCCGGCAGCCTGCAGGACACTTTCGACGGCGGCCCCCGCCAACCTGCCCGACCCCACCTCCGCACGCAACCGCGCAGCAGCCGCGGCCGGGACCATGGCCGGCCGGTGCGGACGCAGCTCTAGAGCGCTCTGGTAGGCGTCGGCGGCGGCCAGGATGCGCTGTCCCGGATCCAGCCCGGAGGCACCAAGCCCGCGCGGATATCCCGATCCGTCCAGGCGCTCGCGGTGCGCACCGGCCAGCTCCGCCACCCGCCGCATGCCGGGCACCCGGCCCAGGATGCGCTCGCTCAGGAACGGGTACAGCTGCAGGCGCTCGCGGTCCATGGATGACAGCGGCCCGGCCTTGTCCCAGACCCCGTTGGAGACGCCCATCCGGCCGAGGTCATGCACCCAGCCAGCCCGGCGCAACGCCAGCACCTCCGGAGGGCTGCATCCCTGGTGCACCGCGGCATGCGCCGCCAGGAAAGCCACCTGGCGCGAATGCCCGGCCGTCCACGGCGACTTCAAGTCTGCAAAATCGCCCATCGCCGCCAGCACCGTGTCCAGTTCCGCGCCGCTGAGCAGGGGTTCGGCCGGGCCTGCCGCCAGTGCTGCGGGCCAGGGGTCCAGTTCCAGCAATCCGTCGGTCAGCTCTGCGGCGCGGGCGCAAAACAAATCCGCCAGCACGGGATCGAACGCGGTGCCGCGGCGTTCCTTGACAATCCCCACTGCGGCGGCCACACCGGCTGTGCGGAGGAAGACTTCCGCGGTGTCGGCCAACTGGGCTATGCGCATCTCCAGCGGGATCCGGGCTCCTGAAATCCCGGCGGGCAGCCCCTTGCCGTCCCATCGCTCAAAGGTGTGGCGCAGGATCGCCGGCATGTCCGCATCCAGGCCCACCCGGTTGGCCAGCTGGCCCGCGGAGGTGCAGTGGGACCGGATCAGTGTCCGCATGGCGGTTGCCGCGGTTGCCGCAAACTGGAAGCGGCGGGCCGTGCGCTGGACCAGCGGCAGCGCCGTGCCGGTGTGGCGCAGCATCAGTGAAAGCATGGGCAGCCCGTGCGCGTCGATGAAGTAATAGTCAGCACGGAAGGCAATGTCGTCCCCGAACAAGTCCGCGAGCTCGTGGGAATCGGCGTGGCAGCCGATCCATGCAATCAAGTTCGCGTAATAGATGCGGCCCCGGGCGCCCTGCCCGATTCCCAACAGTTCAGCCATCCGCAGCCCCAGCAGCGTGGCCCGCAGCATGTGCTCCATGGGCTGGCCGAGCCCCAGATCGATGGCCAGAGACAGTGCCGCCAGCAGTTCCGCGCGGCTGGTGGTGCCCGGATCCCGCAGCACGGCTTGGTTCCGCGGCGCTGCCGGCTGACCCCCTGGAACCCGGCCCGGGGGCGGTGTTTTGACGCTGTCCGAACCGCGCTCAGCCACCCTCCCATTGTAAAACCGGAGCGTGGTCATGCACCCGCCGCAGGTCGGCAATGTTCAGCTTTCGCACGCCCCTGTTCCGAGGCGCCCAGGATGATCACCGCCCGGTTCATGCCGCACCCGCCTTTCCGGCAAGCGCCGTGTGACCGCGTTGCGTCCGGACCCCTGCGCGCCCCGACTCCGCCTGCGGTGCTGTGGACGGGAATCGCACGGTCATCTCGGCCACGAACAGGCCGCGCTGCGGCAGCCAAAAGTCAGCCAGATGTGCCTGCTCCGGCAGCGGTTGCGGAGCTCCGGCACTGTCGCCGTCGATCGTCGCGTGGCTGTTCTTGACCATCCACACGCTCAGCGGCTGGGCCTGGTACTGCTGGCCGTTGGGGACGGTTCCGGTGAGCCTCAGCTTTCCGGCATGCAGCGCCGGGCCCATGAACCTGCCCATGGCGGCCAGCACCTTGGGCGAATGCCACCACGGATCAGGCATGAGGTGCGCCAGGGAGGTGAGTGCCGCCGTCGTGCGCGTTTCCCGGAACTCAAGGTCCCAACGCACGACGCCGGGCACGCCCACCGACAGTTTGAAGGGTCCCTCCCACCGGAACGGGACTTCGGCCAGACGGGTCCCGGCAAGGGCGGCGCCGAAGTACCGGGCGCAGCTCACCTCGGGCGGGGCGTCGGCATAAATGGTCCAGCCGACCGTGGGCCGGTAAAGCCACAGGGCGGTGTAGGCGGGGCCGACTGAGCTGGCCGGGAAGCGCCGGAATGCAAGGTAGTGCCCGGAACTGAACGGCATGCCCATGACGGCGTAGCCGGCGAACCGTTCGCAGTTTCCGGCCGGCAGGGCGGCGGTGGACTCCGCCAGCTCAGCATGGGACCGGGGTGAATTGCTGGTCATGATGTGCTCCTTCACGTTGTGTGAAAAGCGTAAATCCGCGGGGCCCGCCGGGGCATGGGGCCGACGACCCATCTTTGCGCAGAGTCTATGGTGTGGGTTTTCTATGGGTTGGCGTGGCGGAACTGTGCAGGGACGCCGCGGCAGGCTGACCCAACCCAGCAAGCCCGACCTTTCCAGACAGCCATGCTCGATCCCAATGATGCGCATGCCGCAATCCCGCGTTCCGAGATTCATGCCATCGGCGCGGCAATGGACATCCTGTGGGATGCAATGGCCCCTGCTACAGATACGACACGGTACCGATCATGGTCAGGGTGCGCATCGGCGCGATTGACGGTGCCCGGGTTTTCAGCCCACGTTTGAGCGATACGTCAATCCGCAGACCGTTGGCAAGATGACCGTGCGCGAGGTCTGCAAGGAGTACATGCTCTTCCTCAGGCACCAACAGTCCCCGGATGGATCCTTCCACGAATAAGCCATCGACGCCTTCCAGTTTGGGCTCCGGGAAGTCAAGGGCGCCGGCGCTGATGCCGCAGTTTTGAACAGTGAGACGCAGAACAATGAGACGCAGAAGTGGGAGAGTCTGGGCAGCATCGTAAAGCTGAACTGACGCTCACGCCCTCCCACTTCAGGGTTGCCGCGGCACCGGCGGGCTCAAGGGATCGGGCGGAAAAATCGGGTCCGGCGGGGTGGGGTGCGGATAAGGTTCGTTTGGCTCCAGGGGCCGGTAAGGATCGGGCGGCACCGGCGGGCCCGGAGGCTGTGTTGGATCGGGGTGCCGGGCGGTAGCTCGGGGTCTGGGATGCTCTGTGAGGCTGGTTTATGGCTCATGGTCTTACGCTACGCCGCACCAATTCGAGAGGGAACCCCCAAAGGCGGCAGGTCGGCGTCGTGCTTCAGGTCCGGTTGCTTCCCGGGACACTCAGGAAAAACGCAGCTGATGCTGGCATAGTTCCTACCTTCGGGAAGACTATTTCGTAGAGGCTGGGCATGCGCAAAAAGTTGATTGTCGCGGGAATATTGTTGGTGGTGGCCATCGCTGCCATCTGGGGTGGGAGCGTCATTTACGCGTCGGTGGAGAACGGAAGGGCCGCGGACCAGCTCTCGCTGTCGACTCCAACTTCCGGGGCCGGACCGGTGGGCACGCTCGACGCCGCCGAACTGTCCGGAACGTGGAAAATATCGGCAGGCTCGCAGGCAGGCTATCGGGTGAAGGAGGTGCTCAACGGCCAGGATGTGACGGTGGTCGGTCGGACAACTGAAGTATCCGGGGAAGCGGGCATTGACGGCACCAGTCTGACGTCCGCGACAGCCGTGGTGGAGATGGGCAATGTGGCCACCGATAACGGCAGCCGGGATCGGCAGTTTCAGGGCATCCTGAAAACGGCTGAATTCCCCACCTCAACATTCACGCTCACCTCGCCCGTGGATATTGCCGCAATTGCAGGTGGGTCCGCATCTGCCGAGGCGTCCGGGGAACTGACCATTGCCGGTGTGACGCGAGCCGTGACGGTCAGTTTAAAGGCGCAGACCATGGACGGCAGCGTCGAGGTTCAGGGCTCCATCCCGGTCACGTTCTCCGACTTCGGCATTGCCGCGCCGGACCTGGGCTTCGTCAAGGTGGAGAACACCGGCACCATCGAGATGCTGTTGCAGCTGAAGAGGTAGCGCCCGCCGGTTCAGTCGATCCTAAACGCGAGGCCTCGAACAGCCAGCTCTTCGCCAAGGATCCTGATTGCGTTGGGTCCTACGCCGTGCAGTGCCAGGAGTTCCTTGGCGCTGTGGGTGCTGAGTTGTTCGAAGTTGCTGATACCCGCAGTGGCCAACGCCCGGGCTGCCGGGTTCGAGATGGAGTTCGAGAATTCGGGCGCTGTGCCGCTGTTGGGATTGGTCATGGCTTCATTGTTGCACCAAGGATCCGCAGGGCACCGTGAGGAACGCCGCACTACTCGCCATACAGGGTTCCGGCTGGAATGTCGGTGCCTGCACATACCCTTGAGGCAGCAGGTTTTGTCCACGTATCACGGGTTCAGAACGAAGACCCGAGAATGCAAGGACGTGCCCTCATGATGGGAGCCCACCACGCCGCCAGCGGTGCCGCCGTTTGGCTGGCCCTGACCACCCAGTTCGACGTCGGACTGGGTCATCTTGCGCAGGTGGTTCCGGCACTTCCGGAGCAGCTCACCGTTGGCATGGGGCTGCTGGACCTGACGCCCACGTCCGTGGTGGCCGGGGCGCTGGTGACTGCCGGGGCCGCGCTGGTGCCCGACGCCGACCACCGGAATGCGACCATTGCCCATTCGCTGCCGCCGCTGTCCAACATCATGTGCATCCAGGTGGGGAAAATGTCCGGCGGACACCGGCACGGCACACACTCAATCCTGGGCATGGCCGTCTTCATCGCCATCGCAGCGCTGGCCGGCATGTGGACCATGGAACTGCGTGGTTGGGGCACGATATTTCCGGGTGCCGGACTGTTGGCGGTCATGCTGGCATCCTTTGCGGCCAAGGCGCTGAAGTTCGTTCCTGACACCATGCGCAAGTTTCCGTGGGCGTTGGGGATCGCCGTCGGCACGTTCGTCACGCTCTTTGCCCCGCAGCACGAGTACTGGTTCCCGTTGGCCATGGGACTCGGTGTGGCCGCGCACATCCTAGGCGACATGCTGACCACTGGCGGTTGCAACCTGTTGTGGCCGCTGCGTATCAGGCCGCCGCGCTGGCTGCGGAGGATGCCGCTGGTAAAGAACATCTGGCGCCCCAGCGGAAATGTGGCCATCCCCATCCTCGGCAACGCCGGCTCGGTGCGTGAATGGCTCGTGTTGGTTCCGGTCAGCGCCTACGTTCTCTGGGCCATGGCGGATGCGGTGTTTTCATGACACTGATGCCGGCTGACGGGGCTAAGGGTTCGGCGTCGCTTCACTTCGACGTACCAAAGGTCGGCCGTGTCTGCGCCTGTTCCGCCTGGCCGGTACATGCGCGTGGGATCCTGCTCGCGGCGGGCAACGACCCGGTACAGGTGGCCGTACAAATCCTCCGCGCGGCCGTTCATCTGGCTGCCAAGCAATCTACACCGCTGATCGATTTGCAGCGCCTCTAAAGGGTCCGCCAAGAGCTTGTCCATGGTTCCCGGATCAAAGCGCCGGACCCGGTACAGTCGGGGTGCAGCTTCTGGGCAGCGCGTCACCGCACCCGAAACGAGATGAAATCCACCTCCCGTGTGCCCTGCTGAACGATAGCTAGGGGCCGCCCCGCAAACGGTAGCTGGTGCCCGTGCGGAGATGAATGCAACTGGCTTCCTCGGCGTATTCGAATAGGCCAGCAAGCCCGAGGTCTGGGTGCGATAGGTGAAGATGTCGCCATCATCCATGGTCACCTAGTCCCTTTCCGCCGCACCGCGGCAAGAAATTAGCGAAACACTGACAGTATTTGCCGTGCTGCCGGTGTAGATCAACGCCTGATGATGGCCCAAATCAGCCATACCGGAACTTGAAGCATCGCCAGAATCCATGCCGTTCCAGTCATGGGAATCCAGAATTCTGATGCCGGAAATGCAAAGGACAGGGTCAGCCCCAGCACGGTTGCGCCGACCGTGAGCGACGTGAAAATACCCAACATGATCAGGTGGAACCTGGTCCGGCTCATGCGCCGCTTCTTTGGGTTAATTGTTCTTGGAACCTGAAAATGGGCAGGGTCCTGAGGCCGGATTTGTGCCGGGGATGGGGCTTGGACCATCGATTGCTGCGGCAATGACACAGACATCGGCACTGGCCGTGGCCGCGCCGGCGCATGGTAGCTCGGAGGCGCGTGCTGCGGCATTCTCTGGGTGGGCACTTGTTGTCTGGGAACATCAGGGCGCGGCGTGCTCCTGGCACCGGCGGCAGAATCAGGCTTCAACGCGTTGTAGGGGGCCGGCAAAAGGGTATCTGGGTCTGCCACCACTAGAGGCAGGCCGGCAGGGATTTTCCGCAATGTCAGGGGTGTATTTTGGGCGGGGACAGGGACCGGTGACGCCACCACGGCCAGCGGCTGTGCGGCAGGAGCGTCAGCAACCGGAACGTCAGCCGCACGCTGGGCAACAGCAACAGCAACAGCAACAGCAACAGTCTGGACAGGGGCCTCAGTCGCCCTGGCTACGAGCGCCAAGGTGAGCCGTTCGTCCTTCCTGACGTCTGCTGTGATCCAAGCACCCGGGTTCCGCGACCACTGAAGGAAGTCACCGGCGTCGAACGTTGGCTTGTTGTACTTGGCCGCATTCCTTGCCTTGCCGGATTGCGAACCGACTTCCGCAGTCACTAGCGCCTCGCACTTGGACTTGGTCACGCTGCCAACCGGCTCCAGGCCGAGAAAGACGGCGATGGCTTCCATTTCTTGGCGCGAGTACGTCTTGCCCGCTTCGTCGATGACGGTTCCGGTGAAGCAAACCCGCGCGCCCTTGACGAGGACGGCGGAAATGTCTTGATGGCCAGATTCATCATGGCACGGATCCAGGATCGGGTGCCCGGTCCTGGCTTCCACCCCGCGCAGGAGAGCCCGGGTATGGGCGTTCAGGCTGGTGCGTTCCGCGGTGGTTCGCAAGTGACCGGCCAGCACTGCGTCGGCGGAATCCCCGGCAGCGATCAGCCCTCCCAAGCTGAAGTTTCCGGGGTCCTGGCCGCGAGCCAGAAGGTATCCGGTGCGCTGCTCCGGATCAGGAAAGACGTCGGCGAAAGCATTGTATGTCGTGCCGGAGCCGGCCATGTCACGCACGGTGCGGGCACGGTCCAGCGCGCACGGTGCCCGCAGTCGTTCCGCCTCGCGGCGCGTGAGTTGGCTGCTGTCAATCTCCACACCGAGGGGCATGGGCATAAGGTACCCGTTCCGTTTCAATTCGTAGTCCAAATAGCCAAGGGACTGGTCAATGTCCACGCCCACAGGTGTCCTTCCTGCCAGATAAGGAGCCATGGCCGCCCACGCTTCCGTCAGCAGCGGCGCCAGTTGGACGTCGCTGGCACTGATTCCGTAGGCAGCCCGGGCATCCCCAAGATCGCGTTCGGGATTGACGAGGGTGGTGAGCTCGAGACCGTCGTCTGTCACGAGGGCAATCTCGATGGGGCGTGGACGCCACGCCCGCCCTTCATCGCCCACGCTGCTGACGCCCAGGTAGACATTGCCCCGGGAAGCCACTTCAGTTCCACCCGACTGCAGGAATCGTCGGATGCGCTGGTCCACCTTCAAATCCTTGGGCTGGATGTCACGCCGCAAGACCAGACCGTCCATGCTGGTGCAGCGGCTCAATGCCACATACAACTGGCCGTAGGCAAAAGTTCCGCCCGCCAGGTCAACAACCATGCGTTCAAGCGTCTGACCCTGGCTCTTGTGAATGGTGATGGCCCACGCAAGTCGGAACGGCAGCTGCGTATAGGTGCCAACAATTTCGTGGCGCAACCGCCCCGCCTCAACCACCGGGCGGTTGATTTCCCATGTGTGCGGTCCCACCTCAGCCTGGGCGCCGCCCGGGAGTTCAACGTCAACGCGGACTTGACCCTTCTCCGTCCGGTGACCCGTGATTCGGCCAATAGTGCCATTGGCCCAACGCCTGTCTGCATCATTGGAGAGAAGCATGATTTGGGCGCCGACCCGATATTCAAGGACATCCTCTGTTGGTCTGTCGAAACCGTCTGCATCCCCCGAGAAAGTCGCGACATGTTGCAGCGCAGGCAGAGGCAGCTGTTCAAGCATCTCGCGGTTCCTGGCACCGGCAATCCGGTTGGTTGTTGACAGAGTCAACCAGAACTCATCCAGCGGAGGCAGAAAGGAAGAGTCTGTTCTGGTGTTGAGAACCGCACGCTCGACATCCTGCAGTGCGCCTTCGCGGACCGAGTTGAGGACGTCCACCAGCTGTGAATCGCCGACCTGGCGAAAGACCTTGGTTAACTCCACGAGCGGGAATTGTTCACGGTCATAGCTGTCTGCTGCGAAGAAATAAGGTGAACTGTAGCGTGTGCTGAAGTATTCGGATTCTGCCTCGGTCACTACTGGCGGGAGCTGGTAAAGATCACCCACCAGCACAATTTGGACGCCGCCAAACCGTGTGCCGGGTTTTGGGCCAAACCGCTCAAGGGCAGCGGCAAGGCAGTCAAACAGATCGGCCCGGATCATGGACGCCTCATCAATGATCAGCGTGTCCAGGCTCTTGATGGTCTTGGAAAAGCGCCCCGGGTAGTACTCGGTGGAATTCACGAACTCCACGGTCGTTCGCGGACTGAAGGAGAACAACCTGTGAATGGTGTAGCCCTCGACATTCAGCGCCGCGATGCCCGTAGGCGCTGCCACTATGACATTTCTACCTGTTGAGGCGAGGAAGTGCCGCACCAAAGTGGACTTGCCAGTACCGGCCTTGCCCGTCAAGAACAGGCTGTTGCCACGGTCGAGCAAGGCCAGTGCTTCCCTGAACTCGTCAGTCAGCACAATATTGTCGGCACCTTCAGGCAGCATGTCCAAGTACTCCTTCATACGGTTGTAACCACAATCATGGCATCACGGTGTGACATGCCAGGCTTCCGTAGTACAAACGACTCCTCCCTGCGTCATCTTCCTGCCTCGCCAATGGCATTCTGCACGGGAGAGGCTGTTAACATGGCTCTTGGAAGCACGACGGCGGTTCCTTTCGTCGCGCCGTTGGTCAAAGTTAGGTTTAAGGCTGGGCATGTACATAAAGATTTGCGGTTTGCAGACTGCTGACACCGTCGCCGCGGCCGTGGATGCCGGTGCTGACGCCATCGGATTTATCTTTTCCCCCAGGAGCCCCCGCACCATCACGGCAGAACTCGCCGCGGAACTGGGGCGAAAGGTGCCAGTCGGCGTGGAGACTGTGGGCGTGTTCCGCAACCAGCCCATGGACGAGGTCCTGGACATGGCCCGCAAAGCGGCCGTGACCACCGTCCAATTGCATGGAGACGAGAGCCTGGCGGACATGGCAAGCGTGCACGCCGCTGGCTTCAAGGCGCTGCGGGCGTTCTCCGCAGATGCCTACAACAACCTCTCCCGTGACGAGAAGCGTGACTGGGAATCCGAGCGGATCCTCCTTGACGCCGTCGAACCTGGCGCCGGTTTCACCTTTGATGCGGCGGTGTTGACAGATGGCACACCCAACGGCTTCTGGCTGCTGGCCGGAGGACTCAACCCTGCAAATGTGGCTGCTGCCGCCTCGGCCATGAAACCTACCGGCGTGGATGTCTCCAGCGGAGTGGAATCCAGCAGGGGAATCAAGGATGAGCAGTTGATCCGCGATTTCATCCTAGCCGCACAGACAGACTCCTAGAGTCGCCAAACCACTGGTGCCTTTCACGCAATCCCGGAACTCAACTCGGCGGGTTCGGGGCCCAAGCCCGCAGCTGGAGAAAGCACGGCTCCGCACCAGGGTAGCGGAAACGTTAGCGGATCCACCTTTGACGTGGATGATGCCGCTACATACGAATTCACCAAGGAAGTTCTGACGCAGCTCGCTGCGCTTACTCCTGGCTCGTACCTGCACATTGGCGGCGACGAATCGCATGTGACCCCGCACAATAAATACGTGACCATGGTCGATGCATTCAGCCGCCAGGTCAACGATTTGGACAAGACGGTCATTGGTTGGAACGAGTACTCCTCTGCGAACCTGCCTGCTGGATCCGTGGTCCAGTACTGGAACCGCGGATTGCAGCAAGCTGCAGACCGTATTTTGGCCAACGATTCCAAGGTGATCCTCTCGCCGGCCTCGAAGACCTACATTCCGCAGCGGCAGGACAACTCCGAGACTGTCGGTGGAACCTGGGCCTGTGGTGGTCCTTACACCCTGGCGAACCATTACAACTGGGACACCGGGGACTTTCCTTCCCGGCGTTGGTGAAGATCGAGTGTTGGGTGTTGAAACGGTCCAGTGGGGCGAATGGTTCCGAGGAATGGAACAGACCGAAAGCTACCAGTACCCGCGGTCACTGGCCACCGCAGAAGTGGGCTGGTCTGCCCAGGCCAACAACCGTCGCTACGACGATTTCGTCCAGCGAGCCGGCGCCTTGGGTGGGAGGAATGGCGCTGCAAGATCTGACACACCTCAAGACCACCGGAGCTAATTGGGCCACGGCACCTGACGCACCTGAATCCGCGCCAAATCTGATAGATCCGGCAACTCTGCCCGCAACATCCCTTGTTGACTTGGCGATTCCCGCTACCGAGTTCGACGGCGGCGAGTACCTCACGCTTCAAAGCGTGCCGGCCAACGCGTGGCTGCTGCTGGCCGTCCACGATGGCTCCAGCGAAGCGAGAGCCGCGGCGACAAATCGTGGGGTGCGAAGCAATGCAGCAGGTGAAGCGCCGTTGAGTGTCCCCACTGGTCTCGCTGCTGGCGAGTACGTGGTGACCGTTCAGGACCCTGAAGGCGTACTGATTGGTTTTGCCGCTTTGGCCATCGCCGAAGAAGTCCTCCCGACAGAAGAGCCACCAGATGACCCAACGACGGACCCCACCACAGAACCCACAGCCACAGCCACTACAACGGCCCCGGTTGTCACAGACCCAGCCACGGACAGCACTACCAGCGCTGCCCCAACGCAGGGAACGGCGTCGCCCACGGCACCGTCCAACGGGACCAATCAGGATGATTTGGCCGCCACAGGCGCCTCATCAACCTTGATGATTGGTGGTGCAGCTTTCGCGCTCATCGCCGGTTTGGTCATTGTGGCCGAATCTCGCAGGCGCTCCAGCCAGCACTAGGTACGAACACACAGAAGCCGGGCACCCCTTTTCCCGAAGGGTGCCCGGCTTTTGCCGCCATATTTTCAAGCCTTGCGAACGCTCCATGCCCAAGCGATCAAGGGGATTTGCAGGGGAAGTCTGATGGCGTGGATTCGCTTGCTCGCAGCTGTTCCCTCTGGCCCGATCGCGCGTCTCAAAGCAGAGACGTGTCCGGCGGTGAATCCCACAAACATGATCGTTGTGGCAATAGCCGTGACTTTGCGGGTACGCGGAATTAGCAATCCAGCAACGGCGAGAGCCTCCGGGGCGGCTGACGCCAGAACCCACTGGTGACGTGTCATCACGCCCCGCTTGTCACCTTTGTCACTGCACAACGACGGCGGAACCACTGGATAGTAAAACGCAGGATTCCTCAGATGGTTGATAGCACTGGCACCCAGGAGGGCCGCCAAGCCCCACGTTTTCACGGTATCTACTCGCGGCATGGACTTCTCTCGATCGTTCCAAAATGGTTTTCGCACAAGCATAGTGGGGGCTCGGAGGAATGGTGTGAGGAAAACGGGAATAGAAGCACCACATTGGGTGCTTACTTTCGTGTGCCGTTGTTCTACAGCGGCAACTAGCCCTGTATATTTCTGGCACCTTTGAACTTTTCCGCACCATACGATCAGGACCCCACCATGTCACTTTCCACCGCTGAAGTCTCCGAAAGGCTTTCAGCCCGGGACCGCACCACCCTCGGCGTTCTCCTCGTTTCAGCCTTTGTGGTGATCCTCAACGAAACCGTCATGAACGTGGCCCTGGCCAAGTTGATGCACGAGTTTGATGTCTCATCCTCAGCCATCCAATGGCTGGCAACCGCGTTCATGTTGACCATGTCCGTGGTCATCCCCACCACGGGCTACCTGCTTAACCGTCTGTCATTGCGCACTATTTTCATCCTGGCGATGGGGCTTTTCTCGGCCGGTACACTCCTGGCAGGGCTGGCTCCGGGCTTTGAAATCTTGCTGGTGGCCCGCGTCGTTCAGGCTTCCGGCACCGCCATCATGTTGCCGCTGTTGATGACCACCATTTTGGATCTGGTTCCTTCACATCGCCGTGGTGCCATCATGGGCAACGTCTCGATCGTGATCTCGGTGGCTCCTGCCATTGGTCCCACACTGTCCGGGCTGATCTTGCATTCGCTGTCCTGGCGTTTCATCTTCCTACTGGTGCTTCCCATTGCATTGCTGGCCTTGATTTTGGGTGCACGGCTGCTGCCAACAGGTGGCGAACGCAGCCGCTCCAAGCTGTCCGTGCCCTCGCTGCTCATTTCCATTCCCGCCTTCGGTGGCTTGGTCTACGGACTCAGCGGTATTGGATCGCCCGACGCCGGCACTCACCTGATTGCCCTCGTGGCCCTAGGTGTCTCACTCGTTTCGCTGGCAGCGTTTGTGCTGCTGCAGCTGCGACTCCAGCGCAGCGATAGCGCGCTCCTAGACATGCGCCCCTTCTTGCACCGCCAGTTCACGCTGGCCCTAGCACTGATGGTCATGGCGATGCTGGCTCTGTTTGGTGTCATCATCTTGCTACCGCTGTACCTCCAAAACGTGCGCGGCCTGGATGTCCTGAATACCGGACTCGTGATGCTCCCCGGCGGCATTCTCATGGGCCTGCTGGCACCCGGGGTGGGTAAGTTGTTCGATAAAGTCGGCGCCCGCCCACTGCTCATGCCCGGTGGTCTGCTGCTATCTGCAGTCCTCTTCGGCTACACACAGCTGAACGAGACCACGCCCCTGGCCATGATCATCGGCATGCACCTTGCCATGTCCCTCGCGCTGGCGTTCATTTTCACGCCCGCTTTTACCGCTGGCCTGAACCCACTCCCGCATTCACTACATTCACACGGCTCGGCTCTGCTCTCCACCTTGCAGCAGCTCGGCGGTGCGGCTGGGACGGCCCTGCTGGTGGGTGTCATGGCTGCTGGAACCGTGGCCGCCGCCGCGGCAGGGAAGGATGAGATCGCTGCCCAGACCGCAGGATTCAGCAATGGTTTCATGGTCGCGGCATGCGTGGCCTTGGGCATTGTGGTCGTTGCCGCTTTCATGGGCAAGTCCGACGCCGAACCCTCCTCGGATGTGAGTGTCACCACCGAAAAGACTGCCACCGCCATCCACTAAAGTGTCCACCAGAGCTTGAGTCTGAGCTTGAGTCTGACTCGAAGTCGGGGACTGGGCCCGGTTCGTTGCCTGTAGTTGTGGCAGCGAGCCGGGCTTTGTCGTTTCTACAGTCGGGAGTCCAGCGAAGAGAACGGGTCAAAGACTGCACCTGGCCCAAAGGCTAATGCTGCGAACCGCTCACCAATGATGCGGTGGGTTTCGCCGTCCGGATGCAGCGCGTCCGGCAGAGGATGTTCCAAGGAGTCCGCTTCACCGTAAAGAGCAAGCCCATCTAGGAAATGTAAGTTCGAATCATGCTCTGCGCGCGAGTGCACGATCCGCTCCAACTCCTTGCGAATACTACGCAAGCTGAGTTTTCCGGCGGCAATCTCTGCAGGATCTCCGGTGGCCGTGAAACGCATTCTCCCTTCTGCGAAGGCAGCCATGTCAAACGCTCCAGGCCCCGGGGTATCTTCGTGGATGCCGCAAAAGATCGGTGAAATCACCAATAGCGGTGTGTCTGGGTGCCCGTCGCGGATGGTATCCAGGAACCCGTGGACGGCTGGTCCGAAGGCGCGCAATCGCATCAGGTCTAGGTTGACGAGGTTGATGCCTATCTTGAGACTGATGGCATCAGCTGGGGTGTCTCTCATGGTGCGCGCCGTGAACGGATCCAGCAGGGCGCTGCCACCAAAGCCGAGATTTGTCAGTTCCACCCCACCCAAGCGAGAAGCGACGGCTGGCCAGATCGCCGTCGGACGTGTGGCGTTGGAGCCGTGGCTGATAGAGCTGCCGTGGTGCAACCACTGGGGGCGTCCACTGTCACGCTGGGGTGCAACAGCTGCATTGCTTCGTAGCGCTAGGAGTTCGGTGGCTTCATTGTGGGGAAGCCAAATTTCGACATTCTTGAGTCCCTCTGGCAGTCCGGTGAAGCTGTTAGTGCAGAGTGGACCTTCGGCCCGGGAAGGAATACCCGTGGCCATGTCTATGGTGGTCAAAGTGCCACCGTTGGTGACGGACTCCCCCAGAACGGTTCCGTCCACGATAAGTTCAATGACTCCATCTGGCCGGGCCGGCGCTCCCGCGTACGTGGTACGGGAACGTAAGGTGTCCAACTCAATGACCGTGGCGGTGGTTTCGAAGGCGATGCGCACTCCCGAGGGCTGCTGCTCCACCATCAAAAGTTGGGGATCACCGTTAGCCTGTGCACGGGCGGCAGCGGGCAGCCGATGCACGATCGTGCCAGTTGCGGTGCTCTCAAGTTCAAGGGCACCGCGAATGAAGACGGACGGGATGGGCTGGGTGGTAATCACATTGCTCCAGAATGAAGGTATAGCCGTGTATCTATGTTTGCTGCAGGCTCCATCCTTGCACGCGTGACTGAAAACTTTTTCGTTCATGCACCACCAAGTACCCCGGTGGGATTAGTGCTGAGCTGCTCCGGCAAAACTTTTCGCTGCTTCCAGTGCCGGTGTTGTCTCCGGTTGCAGTGCCGCTTTGGCCTTGCTGCGGCGGGCCCGGAATATTCCGATAACCTTCTCAAGCAGGATTCCCAGAAGACCGGCCGCTACCATTGCGGCTACCAGGCCTAACAGCGGGTGTTCTTGCAACCACGTACCTGCCACCGCCCCAATAGCCACCGAATAGATGGCCCATAGGGTTGCTGAAAGTGCGGATACTGCCATGAACTTCCGCTGAGGGTATCTGGTGGCACCTGCAGTGAGATTGACGGCAACTCGGGCAACGGGGAGGAATCTTGCCACCAGAATCATCGCTACTCCTCGATATTCAAGCTCCGTCCCGGCTCTCGTAAAGGCCCGCTGCATGACTGGACGACGCATCCAGGCAAACCGGCTGATGCCGATTCTCCGCCCCAGCAGGTACGCGATGTTATCGCCCAGAAAAGCGGCTACGGCGGCCGCCGCCACCAATAATCCAAGGGCTGCCAGGCCATGGCTCACTGCCAATGCGGCCACTGCCACCACCACCGTCTCGCTGGGAATCGGCGGAAAAAAGCCGTCCAGCAGACAGAACAGCACCACTACCGCATACGCCCACGGTTGCCCGGCAGCGGCCATCAAGAAATCAGTCATGAGCACACGCTGCTGTCAGGGTGTTTTGCGAGAATTTCCATAGCTTCAACGCTACGGACAGCTGCGGGGCACCACTAGGGGGCAAACCCCCCACTTAGCCCTGAGGAAACCCTGAGTGAGGGGCGCATATTTCTAAGCGCGCCATCAGGGCGAGTTGCGCCAAGAGCTGTTGGGCGCTTTGCTAGACGGCGTCTTCCTCAACATCGCTGGGACCGGAAAGGTTCATCTCCAATAACGGCACCACCTTGGATTTAGTGACGAATCGGTGAACGATCCAGAGCCCCAGGAAGATGGGGATGCCAATGTAGGAGGACAGGACTTCGACACCGCGGCCGGCCAGGACAGCCTCATAATTTTGCCCGGCAATCACCAAAATGAGCACCGCGAATGCCAGTGCCGGACCGATCGGGAAGAAGGACGCCCTGTACGGCAAATCGTCAACCGTGTTTCCTTGGGCGAGGAATCCCCGCCTGAAACGGTAGTGCGAGACGGCGATTCCCGCCCAGACAATGAACCCACTGAGCCCTGAAACGTTGAGCAGCCAGGCATAAGCTGCACCCTGCCCTACGATGGCGCTCAAGAAACCGAAGAGTCCGACGCCGGATGTGGCCAGTAGCGCCGCCATGGGCACGCCCCGCGCGTTGACTCGGCCGAAAATCTTCGGTGCCTTCCCATCACGGGCCATGGCATAGAGCATGCGTGTGGAGGCGTAGAGCCCGGAATTGCCTGCCGAGAGAATGGCTGTCAGGATAACGGCGTTCATCAGCGCTGCGGCGAAGGCGATCCCTGCGCGTTCAAACACCAAGGTGAACGGGGAAGCGGCAATATCTGCCTCCCCCGATGACAAAAGACTGGGGTCGGTGAAGGGAATCAGGCAGCCGATGACGAAGATGGCACCGACGTAAAAGATCATAATGCGCCAGAAGACGGAGCGGATTGCACGCGGAACCTCTCGCCGCGGGTTCTGGGCCTCGCCAGCTGCAACACCGACCAGTTCGGTGCCTTGAAAAGAGAACCCGGCAATCATGAAGACGGAAATGATGGAAACCCATCCGCCATGGAACACATCCTCGCCCGTTTGCCAGTTCGTCATGCCCGATGGGCCGTCGCCTAGGATGCCAAAGATCATCAGCACACCGGCGATGAGGAATAGGATCACGGCAACAACTTTGATCGAGGAGAGCCAGAATTCACTTTCACCAAAGGCTTTGGCTGAGAGAGCATTCACTCCGGTCAGCAGTAAGAGGAAGCCACCGGCCCACACCCAGCCCGGCACTCCTGGGAACCAAAAGTCCATAATGATGCCCGCAGCAACCAACTCCGCGGCCACGGTTATGGCCCAGTTGAACCAGTAGTTCCAGCCAACGGCAAACCCGAATGATGGCGACACAAAGCGGGTTGCATAGGTCTGAAAAGAACCGGCCACAGGAATCTTGGCAGACATCTCACCCAAGGACTGCATGAGCAAGAAGACCATCAGGCCCACAAGAATGTAGGCGAGAAGTGCTCCACCGGGACCGGCCTGCGCGATGGTGCCACCGGAAGCCACGAACAGGCCCGTGCCAATGGCGCCACCAATCGCGATCATTTGAAGATGGCGGCTTTTGAGGCCTCGCTTAAGCTCGTTGTCCGCCTCGACCGGTTGCGGCCCGTGAGTAGCGCTGACCGCAGGCTTGAGGGCTTCGGTTTTTGTGTCCCCGGATTGATTGCTCATCATTGGCTAAGTGCCGCCTCTCGAGACGTAAGAACCTGTGACGTGGTGGCGGAGAGAACCCTTGCATAGTCCAAGGATTGGTACTGCTGATGCATGTGTGTGACTTTCTGGCTGTGTGCCCCGACGAGTCTCATTCACGAACAGGACACTTCATTATGACGGGGAATTGGCATCCACATGGAATTAGTGATCTGCATCATGCTCATGTGCCGAATGGATGCGCTTGAACGCGGCAAGAGTTGGCGCTTCGCAGGGCAATAGTTCACACGGAGTTGGTCTGAGCGTCACGTTGGCAGGGCAGGCTCCCAAGAGTCATGCCTTGTGCCCAACGAATATCCCGCCGCTAAGGAAAACTCTTGAGAAACAAACAATGGAGATTGCGCACCGCAGTCGGACTCGCCACCCTAGCAATGGCTGGAAGCGGCGTCGCTGTTGCACTGCCGGCCGTTGCTGACACCCCCAACACGGTGCGCATCAATGAGGTCATTCAGAACAACGACACCATTGCCGACGGGGTTGAACTCATCAACACCGGCCAGCAGGCTGTGGATGTTTCTGGGTGGCACATCTCCGACAATAAGCCGGAAAACGTCATAAATTTGCCGGCCGGATCAATAATTGCCCCCGGCGGCTACCTGATGGTGACGGTGGACGATGACACCGCTCCGGTGAAGTTTGGCTTCGGAAAAGAAGACGAAGCCAAGCTCCTCGGTCCCGACGGGACCACAGTGGTGGACTCCTTCGCCTGGAGTGGTCATGTGAGCACCTCCTACGCCCGGTGTTCCGATGGAACCGGAACATTCGCTGTTTCACCGCAGGCCACGCCTGGTGCCGCAAACATCTGCACGGCCCCAGTCGCCGGAAACCTGGTCATCAATGAGATCGAGTCCAGCGGCGGGGAGCCCGGCGATTGGATCGAACTCCTGAATAAAAGTGCTGTTGAGATTGAGTTGGGCGGACTCTCAGTCCGCGATAGCGATGACTCCCATGTCTACACCCTGCCGGCAACTGTCGTGGCGCCGGGGGCCTTCATGGTCTTGAACGAGGCGGAATTCGGCTTCGGGCTCGGTGCCAGCGATTCCGTGCGCCTCTTCGACACGGACGGCGCCACACTCATTGATTCACACACGTGGACTGCCCACTCCCCCACCAGCCTGGGCCGTTGCGCGGACGGAACTGGCGATTTCGCCACCACCGCCACCGCTACTAAGGGTGCTGCGAACGACTGCGTAGCTGTTGCGACGCCAGCGATCCTCGTGAACGAAGTAGAGTCCAGCAATGGCAACCCCGGTGACTGGATTGAATTGTTCAACGCGGGCACAACCGTGGTGGATCTCTCTGCTTGGGTAGTGCGCGACAACGATGACAGCGCCAGCCACGCAGCGGTGCTCCCCGATGGTGCCAGCATTGCTCCGGGCGGTTTCTACGTGGTTGAGGAAAACATGCTCGGCTACGGCCTGGGCAAAGCTGACTCAGCCCGCATCTACCTCCCCGGCGGCCAGGTACTAGTTGATTCCTATTCCTGGACTGCGTGGGGTAACGACGAACACGCCCCGACAACGTTTGGCCGCTGCGCCGATGGCACTGACAACTGGGCAGTGACCACCACTTCCACTAAGGGCGCCCCGAATGACTGCGGCCTCCCCATCCGCATCAATGAGATAGAGTCCGACGGCGGTGTCCCCGGCGATTGGGTAGAACTCACCAACATCGGTGCCACCCCAGTAGATATCTCTGGATTCCTGATCCGTGATGATTCAGAGAAGGCACCCTTCGCCGTTCCTGCCGGAACCACGCTGGGCGCGGGCGCCTACATTGCACTTGATGTTGATACGGCGTTTGGACTGGGCAAGGCTGATGCCGTGCGGCTCTCCGACGCGACCGACACTCAAATTGACGCTCACAGCTACAAAGCTCACGCGGCAACCACCTGGGGACGCTGCCCGAACGGCACTGGTGAGTTTGTGCAGACCAGAGAAGCTACCAAAGGCGCAGCCAATGCTTGCGAAGGCGATCTGATCACGGCCGTATGGCCCGGTTCTGACGCTGTTGCGACCGCAGATGTTGCAAACACCTTCGGCGCTGACATGAGTGGCTTGGCCTTCGAGCCACAGGCCACTGCAGGTGCCGGTACCTTGTGGGCTGTCAACAACGGTGCTGGCTCCTTGCACCGACTGGTTCAAAGCGGTGAGGATTGGGTGGAACAAGGTAACGATGTGTGGGCTGGCATCACGACCCTGCGTTACGCCGATGGCGCCGGTGAGGTTGATGCAGAAGGCGTCGCCATGACGTCCGCCGGACCTTCGGCCGGAATCTTTGTGGCCTCCGAACGAAACAACGCAGCCAGTGGTGTCTCCCGTCCGTCAATTCTGCGTTACGACGCCCTTGGTGGGGCTGACACCTTGGCGGCGACCGCCGAATGGAACCTCGTAGAGGACCTGCCTGTGATCGGCGCGAACGCCGGGCTTGAGGGAATCGCCTGGATCCCCGATACCCAGCTGGTAGCCCAGGGGTTCGTGGACGAATCCACTGCCACCGCCTACAACCCCGCTAGCTACCCGAACCATGGTGCGGGACTGTTTTTCGTTGCGGTGGAAGCCAACGGCATGATTTACGCCTACGCCCTGGACCAGGATGGTTCCGGTTACACCCGCGTGGCCACCATTGAGAGCGGGTTCCCCGGTGTCATGGAACTGGAACTAGATCCGGCCACCGGTTTGCTCTGGGCTATCTGCGACGACACCTGCGAGGGTCGCAGCGCAACTCTGGAAATCACCGGCAGCGGCGAAGGCGCCGGAAACTTTGCGGTCACACAGGTCTTTGAGCGCCCCACCGGCATGCCTAACCTGAACAACTAGGGCTTTGCCATTGCCCCGGCGGTGTTCTGTGTGGATGGGTTCAAGCCTGTGGCGTACTCCGATGACGGACAAACCGACGGGCACGCACTGCGGACCGGCACCATGAATTGCGCCACGACTACAGTGCCAGAGGTGCCCGGCGCCGGTGAAGCCGTTGACGGAGAGCCGAGCCCGAGCAAGTCCCCTCAGGGCACAGATGTACAGCAGCCCAGCCAAAATGCTGCGGACAAGCAAGCTTCTGGTTCCTCGCAGGATCTTGCACAGACCGGAGCAAATGGTGCTGGACTCCTTGGTGGTGCAGCCCTGCTGTTGCTCGGGGGCATGACTGCCTTGGTGTTTGCCAACCGCCGGAGACTGAGTAACCACTAGTTTCTACCGACAGTAAAGAATCACCATTAGAGACACAAGACAGCAGGGTCATCGCTGCTGAATCACTCTGAAAGGGTCGGAGCGCTCGCACATGCGGACGCCCCGGCCCTTTCTGGTTTGAAGCCTGATGCGTTTAAAGCCTATTGCGCGGTCGCTTCTGTCGGCGAGGTGCTTGGAGCCATGGTCGCAATAAGCGCGTACTCAAGGGCAACATCAGGTAGGTCATGATCGGCGTCAGAATGCAGACGTTTAGCAGAACGGCCAGTGCCAACGGCCAATCGCTAGTGACTGGCCCCAGCAAGAAATTTGCCAACAGGCTCACGGGTAGGAATGGCAGGAAGATACTTATGGCCTGCTTCCACCGGGGAGGCACCACCGTTTCTGGAACCGTTATCGAGACATCTCCGGGTTGGTCAAACCAGCCTTCGATTCCCGTTCGATGCTCTACACGGGTGATTTCCATGAGGCCACCACTGCCGTCCATCCACCATTTCCGCTCATGCGAATCGTCCCAGGCGAGCAGTGTTTGCGCGTCGGAAAAGCGGTACATGACGTGCCATTCATTGGAGTCCAGTTTGCTGCGAACCCATCCGGACCCGAGGTAGCCAGGCCACTCTCGGGCAAGCTCCTGCCCAGCCAAGGCCCAGGCAGCGAACTGGCGGTGACAGCCGGGCTGGACGGTACGGGCAATGGACACAGTGACGGGTTGAAGTTGAGGCACCGCACTAGTGTAGTGCCCCACGCAAGCCACTTCCACCATGTGGACACCTCGCTACGAGGGCGTCAGGGAGTAGACAACACCAAGAAGGCGCCGGCCGCACCCAACAGGGCGGACCGGCGTCGTACTTCTTGGGGCGGGTTCTAGTCCACCACTACCCGGGGGAATGCGTCCGGGAGTTTGGCGGTGAGCCAGCTGAGCAGTGGGCCGAGCTGGAGGAGAGTAGCGTTGGCGCGGCCTTTCAGAATTGTAGGGGGGTTCCCGGGGCACGCCATGGTTTGTGTGAATTGCCTTGGAAGGGCGCTAGTGGCGCGGCTTTTCGTAGGTGCCGTGAGTGGCGATGAGTCCCATGATGACGGTGATAATAACGATGACTCCAATGACAATGGCTAGTCCCCACATATTCATGACAGTCAGCTCCTTCAGCTCAGCGGCACAGTGGCCGGCGGCGAACGGTCAGTGGCGGAAATTTGGGTTCGCCTACCCCCATCATGCACCCGCGGGCCAGATCTCTCCAGAGGTGTGCAGACAGGGGAACATGGGCGCCGCTATTATCGAAAGGAATTCTCGTGATCAGCGGAGCCCCCATGGAACTCGGAGCATTCTCAGCCAGTCTCGCGGTCAAGGACCTCAAAGAGTCGGTGGCGTTTTAGGAAAAGCTCGGATTTACCCTCACGTGGGTGATATTTCGCAGAACTGGCTCGTGATGAAGAACGGCGAATCCGTCATTGGATTGTTCCAGGGCATGTTTGAAAGGAACTCGTTGACGTTCAATCCGGGCTGGAGCCAAGATGCCCAAGCTATCGCCCCTTTTAGCGATGTACGTGAAATTCAACAGCAGCTCAAGGAAGCGGGCCTAGAGGTTATGGCCGAGGCGGATCCCGATTCCACCGGGCCGGCCAGCTTCGTGATTCTCGATCCGGACGGTAACCCGGTGATTGTGGACCAGCACGTGTAAGACACCAGCTCAATCAGTATCAGCGCCAACCACCATTTCACTAGAGGAACGCTATGAAACTGACATTGACGCAATTCGTGAGCCTTGACGGCGTATCGCAGGGTCCCGGCTCCCCCGATGAAGACACCAGTGGCGGCTTTACACGCTGTGGGTGGTTCGTCCCGCACATGGATCAGGACTTCATCGCTCAGGCATCCAGGTGGCTCGACCTCGCCGACGCCCTACTGCTAGGGCAACGCACCTACACCGCCTTCGCCCGCGATTGGCCGCTCATCACCGATCCGCAGGACCCGTTCACAACGCGCATGAACAGCCTGCCCAAATACCTCGCCTCGAACACCCTGACGGCGGGTTCCTGGGACCCCACCACCGTTCTCTCCGGCGATATCAACACCGAACTCCGGGAACTCAAGGCCGCCCGAGGCGGAGAAATTCAGATTCACGGCAGCTCCACCCTCGCCCAGTCACTCTTCGCAGCAGGGCTCATCGATGAGCTCCGGCTCGTGGTGGCTCCCGTGGTGGTGGGTAGTGGCCGCCGACTCTTCCCCGACGGCGCCACACCCGCCGGGCTGAGACTGCTCGCCAGCCGCACCACACCTGGAGGCCTCGCGCTGCACAGTTATCAGCTCACCGGGCCTCCCGGCTATGCCACTTACACCGGTGTGCGGGACGTCCCCTCTTCCTAGAATGTGACCTTCGTGAAGTTCGACGGCGGCCCTCACCGTGGGAGCGCATCCGAGCCTACGTGTGCGAGACCTGGTGTACGATCCCACGCTGCCTGTCACCAACGAAACGTGCTGGCCTGCCACGATGCCTGTGCCCAGATCACGTCAATTCTCAGTTTCACGACACTTTCCTATGGGCTTCTATAGACGCTCGAGACACTGTTCCGTATCAGGGAGCCACCGGGCAATAAGTCGGGTCAAGCCTAAGGAATCTGGCAGCTGCGGAAACACGCCAATTCGAAAATTTCCGACATCTACTGCATTTGCTCCGGTGAACGACCGGCTTAAAGGACGATGCCGGATTCCCCGTTCAAACAAACCCTGACTGGACGCTGCGACAGTTCCAAAGGCAGGGAAGTGACCATTCAAGGCTCGCTAAAGGGTGCTGCTCATCTATTGGAAGTACCTGCCAAAGCATTATCGGCCTTGGGGACCATCGGTACAGCGGTTGGCGCTAAGCGTGCGATCGTGGTCCCAGGCTGCGGTTCATCTGGTGCCAGAGTCGGTTGCACTCCGCTGGTGCATCAGCGATTACTGGGTTTTGACGGATCAGGCGTGTGGGCCGAGATGGCGGTAGAGCGTCGCCCGGCTCCACCCAACCAAACGTGCCGCGTCTTCGGCGGTGCGTCCCTTCGCACGGGCGTCCTTCGCGATCGCGAGCTTGTCCGCGATTACCAAAGGGTCCGAGAGCGGCCGGCCAAAGCGGGTACCCGATTGCCGGGCCGCGGCGATCCCGGCATTGACGCGCTCCACGATCAATTCGCGCTCATACTCGGCCAGGGAGGCCAGCATGTTCAGCATCATCCGCCCCGTGGATGTCGCCGGGTCGATCCCGTCCGAAATGGATCGGACCTGCACACCGCGTTCACGCAGCAGGTTCACGGTGTTCAACACATCGACCAGGGATCGGCCGAACCGGTCGACCCGCCAGACCACCACGGTGTCCCCGGCCTCGGCGTACTCCAGGAGCTTCTTCATCCCGGGCCGCTCGATCGCGGTCCTGCTTCCGGAGGTGACATCGGCGAACACGTCGCGTTTTTGCACCCCGTCCTTGAGCAGCGCGTCAAGCTGCAACTGGGCATCCTGGCTCGAGGTGCTCACCCGCGTGTATCCCAAAAGTCTCACTCAGCCATTGTGGCTCAAAAACCCCTCGGCGACAATCAAGTAAGACGTTTTACGGTGAGACGACTTTTTGGAACAAAATCCCTCCCGGGAGTTCAATGCGACCGGTGGTCAAAATTGGTTCAGGTCCGGTGTCTCGAAAAGCTGTAGTTTTCTGAGACTGCTCAAATTGGCAGAATCAGCCTGCGGCCCTTGGATTTCCTTTAAGATACCCGCTCTGGGGTTGTTTTCGACCTCGAGTCGGGTCATGAGTCGTGTTAGGACCCGTGTTTCGGCACCAGACCTTCGCGCGCGCCACGACTGGGGCGGTGAAGCCACGCGACGTTCACTGTGAAAAGAATCCGTTCAGGAGCTAGATCAGTGCCGTACTCTGTTGCGCTGATTCCACGCTCAGGCCTCGGTTCCACCATCTACTCGCAGCACGACGCCGGTAATGAAGGCAGCCTGGTCCGAAAGCAGGAAAGCGGTTGCGTTGGCAATGTCTTCAGGCTGGCCCAGGTGCTTCATCGGGATCTCAGCAGCGTAGGCTGTCTGGGCCTCGATGGGCAGGGAAGCCAGTGCTGCGGTTTCAATGGCGCCGGGGGCCACGGCGTTTACGCGGATGCCTTGTTCGGCGGTTTCCTTGGCAACGCTACGGGTCAGGGAAACCACGCCGTGCGTCGACGCACCGTAGGGGGTCAAATACGGGGTGGCGCTGATGCCTGCCAGCGAGGCGATGTTCACGATTGAACCACGTCCCTGTTCCATAAAATGAGCAACCTGGGACTGCATAGCCATGAAGGTGCCGCGCAGGGTCACGTTGATGGCGCGGTCCCAGACCTCCGCGGTGACCTCCTGCATGGGCGTGGGCATAGATCCTACTCCTGCGTTGTTCACGGCCATGTCCAATCGACCGAAAGACTCGATGGCGAAGGGAACCAAGGCGTTGACCTCCTCGACGTTGGCGACATTGGCGTGTTTGTAGACTGCTCGACCCCCGGCGGCCACGATAAGCGAAACGGTTTCGGCACCAGCCTCGTCGTTGACGTCCGAAACGATGATCGAGGCACCATCAGTGGCCAGGCGCAGGGCGATGGCGCGTCCGATGCCGGCTCCGGCTGCAGTGACAAGGGCTACCTGGTTTTCAGAAAACATGGGAACGTTCTTCTCCTATTGGGAAATATGATGTGGAAATAGGGGTGGTGTTGTGGTGTTATTCGGATACGGTCTCGCGCCGGGATGCCCAGCGCCGCAGCAACAAGGCTAGCAAGACGGCTGCGGCAATTCCTACGATCGTGAAAATGACTCGTTCAATGGTCAGCTCTAATCCGCGCTCGAGATCACCGAGGGAGGCGAAGATCAACAGCATCGGCGTTAGGACCATTGCCTGCATGAGGTAAGCCCCGCCCGCGGAATACCAGATGAGGAAGAACAAGCACAGACCGGCGACAATAAGGGCACCCCAGAAGGGCAGGAGCAACACGGCGAGCAAAGCGATCACGGCCCCCAAAAAGGTGCCTATGAGACGCCCGTTAAGGGTTTCGCGACGCTGATTGGCCAACGGCCGCAAGGCCATCAAGACGGTGACCGCGACCCAATAACCATGGGGAATGTTGTTGGCTAACGTCCAGTACATGATTGCAGCACACAACAGGCCTACTGCGATACCGTGCTCCCACGCAGCACGTTTTTCCAACCGGAAGAGTCGGGGCCTGGAACTTGAGCAGGCGCACTATCAGGGCACCGGCCAAGCCGCCGGCAAGAATCCACAGCACTGCAGACCACCAGCTGAGGTCGATGGGACCGGGACCAAACAAGATCACCATGACCGGCGTCAATGACAGTAGTCCGGCAGAGCGCTGGTTCGTAACCGCAAAAAGAATCGCGGAAATAAACATGAGGATCGCGATGGCCCAGGGAGTTGAACCGGCCAAGGACGCCAACCCGCCAAGAGCAGCACCCACGATCACCAGTAGTGCTGCTTGGCGCGGTTTACTCACGGGAGTGACCGCCATCCCCAAGCCCATAGCCAGACCAAATCCCATGCTGGCCGAGGCTCCTCCCAACATACTCACGATGATGGAAGGAACCATGATTGTGACCAAGAGTTTGAGCGTTATCGGCAGGGTCCCCGGCTGGGGACGACTAAAAATCACCATGGTGTCGTTACCTTTACATAGGTTCGTGGACGGTAGGAGTACCGGTCCTCCACGGCAGGATGTGATGAAAAGCTCGGCATAAATATCACGATACCGTCAGGGATTCTCCCTGCACCCACGAGGGAGCATCATTATCCCCACAGCAGGAATCGCACACCAGCTCCGTACTATCTGCTACACGTACAAGATGTGTGACTGCCTCGACAGTCTTGTACCGTTCTTTGGCCAGCGCAAACAGTCCGCGTCCTCGGACTTGTCCCTGATTTTCGATGTTGAAACCGGTCCTTGGATTCCCTCCGATGCCTGTGCCGCTGCCCTTCCTTTTACGACCACGCGGAGCCGTATCCTCGCGAATCTTCTATATGCGGCGTCTCCTGAATCGAAGCCACCAACTTGTGCGAGCAACGCCAATTCACCGAGGCAGCAGTCTGCCGATCGGGGAGCGAACGTGTCATTAGGAGGCCCGCGGACACGCCGCATATACGCGGCTGCAGTGCTAGATAGCCCCTTGGAGAGATTGAATGCTCAATCGGCCAGGGACTGGTCCAGTGGTTTTTGAAGCGTGAGGTAATTTGTGGGGTCTACAGCCAGGATTCTGCCATCGAGTACCAGTGTGGGGGTACCTTCGAGTCCAAGTTCAAGGGCATCTTGCAGGTCGTTTTCGACTCGCTCTTTGATCTTTTGTGAGGCGAAGTCGGCGCGAAACTTCGTTGGATCAAGGTGGAGTTTCTGAGCGTAATTGATGAAGACTTCCGCTATTCCTGCGCGGCGGCCATTCCAGTCGTCCTGGTTGTCGAAGATGTATGCCGACATTTCTTCCAGTGCATCCTGTTCTGCGGCTGCTTCCACTGCTTGGGCGGCGGCTTTGGAGTTCTCATGCATTGACAGAGGGAAGTTCCTCACTACGATGCGTAACTGGTCGTGGTAGTCGTTTTTGGCCTGCTGGATCACTGCGTCCATGTGGGCGCAGTAGGGGCATTGGTAATCAGTGAATAGGACCAGGGTCGCTTCGGGTACGGCGGGATCATTGATCACCCTGGCGTTGTTGGGGACCAGTTTGGCTGCTAATTCGGCTGACATTTTCGAAGGTTCGGCTTCTGTCGAAGGCGTGGCAGGTGTTTCTGCGGATAGTGTGCTTCCTGGATGTTTCGCAGTTTCTGAAGGTGCTGCTACAGGAAACCAATGTGCTGGCGGCCAGCAGGGCGGCCACAACTAGGGCAAGGGTGGGCTTGCGCATTGCTTCTTTCGGGTGATGTGTGCGGAAGGCGGATTTTCCGGTGTCGAGCTCACGGCCGTGGCCCTTGGGTTACGGTTAGGACGGGGCAGTGGGCGTGCCCGAGGCATTCGAGGCTGACCGAGCCCAGCATCATATGGATAAATTCGTGTCTGCCCCTTGTGCCTAGCACCAGCATTTGGGCCTGTGCTGAGGCCTTGATGAGCTCGGCTGCCGGGCGCCCGTGGGTTATGCGTTTTTGTGCTGGCACGGGGCAGCCGTTTTCGAAGGCCTTCGAGATGGCTGCGGTTTGTCGTTCTTTGGCGTCACGCTCAAATGCTGTTTCATCGAATTCAATGGTGCCGTTGTAGAAGTTCGGTACGGTCCAGCAAGTGATCACGAGGAGCCGAGTTTGCAGTGATGCTGCAAGCTCGGCTGCCTTCCGCAGTGCCGCAATTGAAGAATCGGAGCTGTCGACGCCGACGATAATCGGAGCTGGACCGGTGAGAAACGTCAAGTCAGGTTCCTTCCTAAAAGGTCATGTGGTGGGCGGACGAGGTATCAGCTTGGGCGGGGACTGCAGGATGTGGTTCCCTATCAGAGGTGGACGAGTTCGATGCCTGCAAGTGCGATGCCTGTGACGAGAATGGTTGAGGCTGCGGCCAGGATGAAGGGTCGGGCTCCGACCCGGATGAGGTTGCGGATCTTCACCCCACATCCCAGTCCAAACATTGCGGCGGACAACAAAGCCGTTTGCGCGAGGCTTCCTGCGTGGATGAGGCCCTCGGGCAGGTCCAGTGTGGAACGGAGCACGATCATGACCAGGAAGCCAATGATGAACAGTGGGACGATCGCAGGACGCTTTTCATCGGGTTTGACGTTTCCTGACCGGCGTTGGCGAATGCTCAAAATCGCGACGATCGGGGCGAGCAGCAGGATGCGGGCGAGTTTGACGATGACGGCGACAGCCAGCGCCCCGCCGCCGATTATTCCTCCGGCGGCGACAACCTGAGCGATCTCGTGGATGGAGCCACCGGCCCACATGCCGTTGAGTTCAGGCTCCATGCCCAGCAGCTGGCCGAGCAAGGGAATCGCCGGAATCATGAGTGTGCCGAAGATGACCACCATGGCCACGGCGGTGACCACGTCCTCTTCGTCTGAGTCGGTGACCCCTTCGACTCCGGCCACAGCGGCGGCGCCGCAAATGGAGAAACCACATGCTATGAGCAGGACCTGGGCGGGACGCATCTTCATCAGCCGCCCGATCAGGATGGTTCCGAAAATGCCTCCGGCCACGATGCACACGATGACCACGAGCATGGGCGCACCGAGGGAGACAATGTCTGAGAGCACCAGTTGCAGGCCCAGGAAGACGATTCCCAATCGGAGCAGCTTCTTGGAAGCCAGCGTCAGTCCCGGTGCCGTGGACTCGGGTAGGCGAACCACGTTGGTCAGGGCGATGCCGAGCACGATCGCGACGATCAGTGGGCTGACACCGGGAAGGAAGACGTTAACGGTCATCGCGATTGCCACAGCGACCGCACACAAAAGCAACCCGGGGGAATATTTTTTCAGTGCGTAGGAGCCGCGGCGGGTTGTTATGGGATCTATCTGTTGTATTTGCGTTGACATACTTCCATACTTCACTGATCCCCGTCAGCCCGATAGACGGCAATTTCGCATCAAGGTATATGCTTTTGATATGAGCGAAGCTTGGCCGAACCTTCAGATGCTGGAACTCTTCGTTGCCGTGGTGGACGAAGGCAGCGTGGGGGCTGGCGCACGGAAAGTGGGGATGGCGCAGCCCAACGCAAGCCGAGCCATCGCGGAGCTGGAGACGGGGATGAAAACGGCTTTGCTTGAGCGCAGCCCCCGCGGTTCCGTACCCACGGTGATGGGATTGCTGCTGGCCGTTCAAGCCCGTGAACTACTTGATGCCGGGCAACGCTTCAACGATTGGTCACGGTCCAGCCGCAGCAACGAAACGTTGGAACTTCGTGTGGGGGCCAGCATGACCATCGCAGAAACCCTGCTGCCGGTCTGGCTGACAGAGTTGAAACGTCGATTGCCGCCGGTCCGCATCGAGGTGCAGGTGCTGAATTCGGCGCAGGTTCTCCAAGAAGTACAAAGGGGCATTCTTCAACTGGGTTTCGTTGAGACCCCGAACGTTCCCGTGCAGCTGAATGCGCTGGTCGTCCAAGAGGATGAGTTGCTGGTAATTGTCGCTCCCAACCATGAATGGGCGAACCGGACAAGCAAGATCGGTTTGCAAGAACTGGCGGAAACCCCCTTGGTTGTCAGGGAGCCTGGCTCAGGTACCCGCGAGGCGCTGCAAGAAGTGCTGGCTGGGTTCGTCACAGTCGAGCCGATGCAGGTGCTTGCCAGCAACGCCGCGGTGCGCGTTGCTGTTGCTTCCGGGGCGGGTCCTGCTGCCCTGAGCGAACTCGCCGTTCGAAGCCAGCTCGAGAGCGGGGACCTGTTGCGCGTTCCCTTTGAGGGTCAAGGGATCAGCCGCCCCCTGACGGCCGTCTGGTCAGGACCTCGACGATTGACAGGAGTCGCGGCCGAACTGGTCGCTGTGGCCGCTGCCAGACCGTAACCCCGGCAGAAAGACCCATCCTCGGTGAAGTCTCATCAGCATCCGTACAAGATGCTCCTCCTGTAGTCCCAAGCCCCAAGCAGTACCCGTGCCTTGGGCGGTCTGACATGCCAACCCTTCCGGCTCAACATCGTCCGCCTCTTACCCGCAAGCCACAAATTAAATACGGGGTAGAGAGCTGTAAGTAACCCAGACGGGCTGAGAAATCGTCAAGGCAGCACCTTCATGAATCCGCATGGTTCCTCGGCCATGTGCTTTACTCTCGTCTGAGGACGAGCTTGCCGCGAGCCCTCCGGGTCTGTACTTTCGCCAGCGCAGCCAGGGCATCTGCAAACGGATAAACCTGCTCAAGCTCCAAATGAAATTCCCCTGCGGCGATCTGCTCCATGAGTTGCACCAGGTCAGCAAGAACATCCATTTGGTAAGGGATCCCCGTCATGTGCACGCCGCGTTCGGAGATGTGTGCATCTCCGGAGATCGACACCAATGTTCCACCGTCCTTCACGACGGGCAAACTTTCCACCGAGGTGCCCGGTTGCACCGCCAAGACAGCGTCGACGCCATTGGGCATCCACTCCAGGATCTGCTCGCGCCAATGGGGGTTGCCGTAGTCAACTACCTTGTGCGCGCCGAGCGAAAGCATGTAGTCGTGATTGGGTTTCGACGCGGATGCGGCAACGTGCCATCCGCGTTGGCGTGCAAGTTGGATGGCGACCGTGCCGATCGCCCCCGAGCCACCAGCAATGAAGAGCGACCCGTCAACGGGCGCCGTAGCCAGTGCCCCCAATGCCTTCAGTGCGGTGTTCCCGGCTACGGGTATCGCGGCAGCCTCAACGAAACCCAATCCGGTGGGAATGGGCATTATGAGCGACGTCGCCTTGACGGCGACGTATTCCGCCCAGGTTCCGCCTTTGGGCTGCATGGAGCTGACAAACGCAATGCGCTCCTCCGGCCGATGGCCACGGACTTCGCTGCCGATCTCTTCGATCACCCCAGCAGCTTCAATCCCGATCGGAAAGGGATATTTCGCGTCGTTGGGCAAGAAGTAGGAATCATGGATCCCGACGCCCACTGCTCGGACCCGCACCAGTAACTCGTCGGCGTCGATTTTCGGAACTGGCACTTCTGCCAACTCAACGACGTGTGCACCGGGATGTGGAATGACGAATGCTTTCATACCGTGACTATTCTCCATTATTCGAGGACGGATGGGGCGTGCTCAGACCGCTGCCGGACCAATTGGGGGGTGTTGTTCGGCTTCGACACCTCCGTCATTGACGGAGCCGTGAACTCCATTCAACCAAAATTCGCTTTGGATCCGGTGGTCTTCGGCTTCACCCTTGCCATTATCCTGATCGGCTGTGCCATTGGTGTCTGGTTCGCAGGGCAACTGGTCGATGTGTGCCAACTACAACCCTGCAGCAGTTGGACTGCATTCCGCCCCGGAAACCTTAGGCCAAAGGTTAGGAACTCACAGTTCCCGGTTGGCAAGACGTGGCGGCGGAGAGTTTACCGACTCTCGGACCCTGAGCGTGGTGTCATCAAATAATTAGGACCCGCAACCCTGACCGATTCCCTGCGGGCGTTAGGGGAAAACCCGCACCACCATGCTTGATACCTTATTCTCAGAATATTAGCTACGACAAAGCCGACCTTTAGCACCGTTCAGTCTTCCGCGCCGTCCTCATCGTCGTCGAGTCCGGCCGTGTCTGGATCACGCAGCGGGCGCAGGGTGCCGCCCGCCGGCTGCGTGGCGGTGAAGTTATAACGGCCGAGCAGGTTGAGGTTCTTGTGTTTCAGTGGGGAGAGCCGGGCCACGTCCTCGTCCCGGATCACGTGGCCCTCGGTGCGGAGCTGGGCGACTGCTGCGTCAAGGTAGCGGGTCGTCCAGAGCACGACGGCGTTCAGGACCAGGCCGAGCGAGCCGAGCTGGTCCTCCATTCCGTCGCGGTACGCCTGGTGAATGGTGCCCTTCTTGCCGTGGCAGATCTCGCGCGCCAACTTGTGGCGGGACTCCTGCACGGTGAGCTGCTTGTGCATTTGCCGCCGGTAGGTGTCATCCACGGGGTCAACGACGGCAAGTAGGTGCAGGGTCTTGGCGATCCTCCCGTACTCGGCGAACGCTTGACCGAGCGGTGTGGGGCGGCCCTCGTGCCCGAACATGCGCAACAGGTCATAGGCGCGTACCTGGTTGGTGACCAGGGAGCCGGCGACCCGCAGCATGTCCGGCCAAGCGGTGAGCACCTTGTTCACGTTCACCTTGTTGTTGCGGGCCAGGGCCTCCAGCGATCCGTAGCCGTCTGCCGGCTCGGCGCCGGGCATCTGGGCCTTCCAGAACCGTTGGTCTTGGAGGTCCTTGAAACGCGGGGAGAAGCGGTAGCCGAGCATCTTGAAAATACCGAAGACGATGTCGGAGTAGGAGGCGTTGTCGGTGGCGATCATCTCCGGCTTTACCCCGCCGTCCAGGTTCAACAGGGCGTCCAGGATGAACAGGGAGTCACGTGGGGTGCCTGGCACCACCATCTGCCCGATGCCTGCCACCTGGTCATTGATCGCGTTCAGCCAAGTAACGCCCTTCTGCTTCGCGAAGTACTTCGGCGAGGGCGCGGCATTGATGGTGCGCACGGGAACGACGAAGCGCAGACCGTCGACGGAGGGAAGCACGCCCTTGCCCCAGAACTGCACGATGGGCACCTTCGCCTGGGCTTCGATCAGCGCAGCGTTCGCCGCGGCGATGGTGGTGGCGCGCAGGTAATACTGGTCAACATGGACCAGCCGGGAGCGGGTGAGCGCCTCATAGCCCGGGTTGATCACCGGGGTCATGCCGATGTTGCAGGCCTCCGAGACAAGCAGCGCGACGAGCGAGGTGCTCAGGTCTTTCATGCGGGTCCTGCCATCGCCCAGGTGCACGAAGGCGTCCAGAAATCCGGTCCAGGCGTTCACCTCGAAGAGCAGGTCCGGCAGGTCGATCTTCGGGAGCATCTTCTCCACCCGTCCGCGCAGCCACGCCAGCGACTTCGGCTCCCCGAGCGCGTGGAGCTTCTCCACATTCAGTTTCGCCCGCCCGCTTGGCTGCACCTCGATGCTGATCTTCGCGTCGTCGCCGGCTTCCTCGAGGCGCTCGGCCATCTGCCTCCAGGTGGCATCCAGAACCTCGAGAAGTTCCCGCAGGTGCGCCTCGGCATCTTCGTCCAGGCTCAGGCCGGCCAGGATGTCCTCGCGCACAGCCTCCCACCCCGCGCCCATGAGCAGGCGTGCGCGTGGGTCCGACCAGCGGTGTGAAGGCGAGGCGAAGATGTCCCGACGCTTCAGGGCGCGGAAGAGTTGTTCCAGGACACAGACCACGTACGCGTCGCGGTCCACCATTCCCTCCGGTTGCTCGGCATTCGCATAGACCGCCTGGTGCCAGTGCGGCGGCACGAGCGTGTCGTCGACTTCCCGGGGTAGCAGCGGCTTCTCGCCGACCTTCCGGCGCGAGAGTGCGGGCAGCTTCTTCACCCCGGCCAAGATCCGTACCCCGCCGGTCGCTGCTTCCAGTGCCGAGGTCTCACCCAACAGTGACAGGAACGGTTTGACGGTGTTGTAGCGCAACGCCAGCGCCCCACGCAGCGCGGTTTGTGCCGAATCGCCGTCCTGGGGCACCAAGGTCACCACCGTGGAGGCCGCGCCCGACATCACCGACCGGGGTGCGACCTCCTCCAACGCCCGCCACAGCGCGGCCACGTCCACCTCGCCACCGTCCTTCTCGATGGACTCCAGCTTCTCGAAGAACACCTTCGCAGCCCTGGCCACAATCCGAGACGCCTTCTCCAGCTGTGGAAGGGTGGACAGGCGTTGCTTGTCAGCGGTGCGCTTCGCGGTGCGGATCAGCCTGGTCGCCATCAGGATCTCGAACAGATCCAGGGCATCATCGATCGCCTTGGCCTCCAAATGGCGCATCACCGCGGTGAGTATCGCCGTGCGCTTGGGTTCCGCTGTCCGCTCCAGCTTCGGGGCCTTGGTGCCCAGCCCGTACCGGGCCAGCGTGGAGAGCCTGTTCGGCGGTATCTGTTCGAGCTTCAGCCGGCCCAGCCCGAAGGCGGCAATGTCCTCAACCCGTTGCAACGCACCCTTCATCGCGGTGCCGGTGCTCCGCGTTGGCGGTCGACGCATCCGCTCCAGGTCCGAATACCGAGTGCCCTCCGGTGTTTTCAGCGTGGCAACCAAGTCCCCGGGCAGCGCCGGGTCCGCCCGCAGGGCGGCCTTGGCAACCGTGGCGTGCAGCCGCTTCTCGGCGGTGGTGCGGACCTCGGAAACCTGTCGGGCCAGCACGTTCACCCCGGGTAGCAGCACCCGGTGCCGGCGTAGCCAACCCGCCGCGTGGTTGAACAACGCGACCGGTCCCTCGGCGTGCGTCCACGCCCGCCCGTGCAGGAATGCCCTGAATATCCGCCCGTGGGCGGGGTCCTCGTACTGGTGGTAGCCGTACGCATCGCGGATCTCCCACGCGTGCTCGTACGCCGTCTTTGGCCGCTCGGTGTATTCCTTGAGGCAGGACGGATCCTCAATCTCCAGCTGTTCGGCCAGATGTTCAACGATCGGCCATGGCACGGCCAAGGGGTCCTCCAGGAACAGCCCGATGTACCGGACCGTGCACATCTGCAGGGCGAAGCCCAGGCGATTGTGGTCACCTCGCCGCTTCGCGATCAGGTTCCGGTCCTCGTCGTCGAGGAAGAAGAAGCGCTCCAGCTCGGTCCGCGTCGGTTCCTCGGCGAACCTTCCATAGGCCTCGGCCTGCTCATCAGTCAGAAATTCCACGGGCATAAGACTGACAATAGCCGTCCCACCAGTGATCGAGAGCCTTCCGGCGAAACTCCGCGCAACCTGGATCGCCTGTGTTAGATGAGCATGATCAAATGCTTAGCGCCAACGGCTGTACCGGTAGTCCCCAAGGCCGATTATGATCTCGACATGACTACCCTGCTTCCACCATCTGCGCTGCCCCTTTCAAAGGTCGAGCAGGCGCTCGTTGATCTGGCGAGAAAGACCATCGATTCAACCACCGATGCCGGTCCCGGGGAAGACGGCATTCACACCATGGGCGCTGCCGTAAGGGCTGCCGATGGTCGGATGTTCACTGGGGTGAACCTCTACCACTTCACCGGCGGACCATGCGCAGAATTGGTGGCGCTCGGGGCAGCGCGCGCAGCGGGGGCGACTGAACTGACACACATTGTGGCCGTAGGAAACCACGCCCGTGGCGTGAAGAATCCCTGCGGCCGTGACCGGCAAATCCTTGCCGACCACTACCCGAACATACGTGTGGTTATGACGTCACCAGGAGGGCCCGTGAGCATTCTCGCCAGCGATCTGCTGCCGCTTGGATACGACTACAACGCTGAACAGCTGTAACCCCGAATCCAAGTCCCGCAGGAGGTTGCCGCAACGGAAGCCTGATCGCGCCTGTGATTGCGGCCCCGTTTAGGCAGCGTGCGGAGTGATAGTCACGCTGAGCTCGGAGTCTAGAGCGACGGCGATTCGCTCCAGTATGGGGATCGTGGGCACGGCTCCGCCAGCCTCAAGCCGGGATAGTGCCGACTGGGTCATGCCAGCCCTGGCGGCGACCTCGGTCTGTGACAGACCCAGCGCAAGTCGGCGTTCGCGAACTGCCTGGCCGATCAAGAACGCCCGCTGTGCCTCGCCGTAGCCTTCACGATAGTCCGCAGTGCCTCGGCGATGGTGTGCGACCTTTTCATAGGAGTTGTGCGTAGGGTTCATTTCAACTTTCCTCACGTTCGTAGATGGTATGCGCGGCACCATGGGACTCTTCGCAGGTCCGCTGCGCTCGTATGGCTCGTTCAACCTCGAACATCTCGGCACTGCGGGTCTTGTGGAACGTGGTGAGCAAGACCACCCGACGACCAGGTGCCAGCCAATAGGTCACCCTGGTCTGCTGGCGGAGCAGACGGAACCGCAGCTCGCGAACCTTCCCGCCTAGATAGCGAGCATACGGTTCGCTGAGGGTCTCGGCGTGTTCGGCAAGCAGGCCCAGAAGGAAGTCGACACGACCAAAGTCGCGGCCAGTGAGGCTTTCCAGCCATGCCCGCACCTCGGGTTCCATCTCGACCTCGTACAGCTCGGCCATGCACCCTACGCTATATACATTTCACGCTATATGGAAGACGTGACTGACGACGATCGAGCATCGCGCCTGTCCCGTAGAGGTTCCCCTTGCGGGACACCAAGCAGTCCCCAACGAACAGATCAGGGCTTGTTGGTGACTACAACCAGAGAATCTCGTGGTGACATAAAATCCGGATTGGTGACACGCTGGTGACACGAAACCCGGATTAGCGGCACGTAGCGACGGATCCTACACTTGGGGCATGGATTTAACGGTTTCTGCGGCACTCACGATTCCCTCCAGCGAACTCAGCTGGCGGTTCTCGCGTTCTTCAGGGCCCGGCGGTCAGCATGTGAACACCTCCGATAGTCGGGCAGAATTGCTGTGGAACGTGGCCGAATCGGCGGTGCTGTCTGAGGAACAGCGCGTGCGTTTGCTTGAACGCTTCAGCAGACGGCTCGTGGACGGCGTCATCACGGTGGCCGCGCATGAACAGCGCTCGCAGTTGCGCAATCGGGAGATCGCCCTAGAGAAATTGGGTGTGCTTGTGGCTTCGGCGCTGGCCCCCGCAGCTACTCCCCGCAAGAGCACCAAGCCCACCCGGGGATCCAAACGCAGGCATCAGGCAGCGAAACAGCAGCGCTCCGCGACGAAACAGTTGCGGCAACGCCCTCACACGGATTGAGCTCGTCAGAACACTGGAGACTGTTGGGACAGGGGCGCCACTAAATGTTGGCGACCGTTAGGGTTGAGCCATGACACAGACTGTAGCGGTTTTGCTGGCAGCAGGTGCTGGAACCAGATTGGGGCTCGGGCCCAAGGCTCTCCTACCTTTCCGCGGAACCACACTCGTTGGACATGCAGCAGCGGAACTGCTCCGTGGTGGCTGTGCTGAAGTCTTTGTGGTGGTGGGCGCTGGCGCCACCCAAATGCGGGCCACTCCCCTGCCCCCAGGTTGCCGGATTGTGGAGAACCCACGCTGGGAAGAAGGTATGGGTACCTCCTTTGCCGCAGGGATCACGGCTGTGCTCAGCAGCAGCTGTACTAATGGCAGTGATGGCGCAGGTGGTGCCGGGAGTGGGCCCATCCTCGTGGCTCTGGTGGACCAGCCGGGAATGAACTTTGGGCTCATCCAGATTCTGCTCGCCCTGCACCGGCCCGGACGCATTACTGCCGCGGGATACCGCTCGACTTCTGGTGTGGAGGAATCTGGTACCCAAGATGCTGGCTCTATGACTGCTGGCGTTGAGCGCTCCGGCACTGCGGATGCCACCTCTGCAGTACCAGACCGGAGTAAGTTGCGGCGCGGGAATCCCGTGGTGTTCTCCCCCGAGCATGCCTCCGCAGCAGCAGCGGTGGCCACGGGGGATTCCGGCGCCCGAGCATACCTCGCCGCACATCCGGAGCTAGTAGATGTAGTCGATTTCAGTCCATACACCGATGGTTCGGATATCGACACCCCAGCGGACCTCCATCTGTTGGAACAATAAGTCCCAAACGGACCAATGCTCTCCAGGCCCACAGCGGTTCCTGCGGGGCATCGAAGATGTGACATGAAAGACGTGACCCGGCCGCAGGGAATACCGCCCCAATTCTCTAGGTTGTGCCAGACGTTGTCCATCAACTCAACTCTGGAGATGTCCTTGAACTTGTTTTCCCCCGTCACCCTCGGCAGCTTAGAACTTCCCAACCGCGTTGTCATGGCGCCGCTGACGCGGTCCCGGTCCGGTGTGGACGGTGTTCCCGGGGACTTGGTGGTTGAGTACTACCGCCAGCGCGCATCCATGGGCCTGCTGACCAGCGAGGGTGTCTACCCCAGCTTTGCCGGCCAGGCATTCGTGCGTCAGCCGGGACTAGTCACCGATGAGCAGATTGCTGGCTGGAAGCGCGTCACCGACGCCGTTCACGCAGATGGTGGGCGCATCATCGCCCAGGTCATGCACTCGGGCCGCGTCACCCACCCGGACACCAACGGCGGACGCCAAGTAGTAGCCCCGAGCGCCATCGCAATCGACGGCGTGACCCGCACCTATGAGGGCAAGGCGCCTTACCCGGTCCCCCACGCACTAGAAGAAGGCGAACTGGCTGGCATTGTCGGCGAATTCGTCCAGGGTTCCCTCAATGCCATCGCTGCCGGATTCGACGGCGTGGAACTCCACGGAGCCAACGGGTACCTGCTTCACGAATTCCTGTCCCCTGCATCAAACCAGCGCACTGACGGATACGGCGGCAGCCCCGCGAAACGTGCGCGTTTTGTCATTGAAACCGTGCAGGCAGTGGTCCAGGCCGTTGGCGCCGACAAGACGTGGCTGCGCATCTCACCCGAGCACAACATCCAGGGGGCACTGGAAACGGATGCAGCCGAAACGTTAGCCACCTATTCGGCGCTGGTAGAAGGCATCGCCCCTCTGGGTCTGGCCGGACTGAGCATTTTGCACAAGGATCCTTCGGGGAACCTGGTACAGACGCTGCGTACCCGTTTTGGTGGTCCCGTGCTGTTGAACACCGGGTTTGAGTCCGTCACTACGCTCGCCGATGCCCGGTCCCTGACCGAGTGGGCCGACGCCGTAGTGGTGGGCCGCCCTGCCATTGCCAACCCGGATCTGGTCCGCCGCTGGGCTGAGGACCTCCCACTGAACGAGCCGGATTTCGCCACGTTCTACACCGAAGGCGCGGCCGGCTACACCGACTATCCCTTCTGGGCGAACTAGTCTGGACCATCTAGCCCACCGCTAGCCGGCCAGCACTCCACCGAGACTCAAGAATCGCGTAACATTCGACGTCGGCACCCGCCCAAGTGCCGACGTCGAACGCGTTCTTGGAACCTTCGTTTAGCATGGGAGGCATGCGATGGTTTCTTCGATGAGGCGGGAAGCGTCCTTTGGCGCGCATCCCTCCCCGGGGCTACCCCGGGGCACGAAGTATTGCCTGATCCATGCACCGCGGGTGCCTCACTGCGCTCCGCGCAGCAGCGCACCCGCACAGACAGCCAGGTCATCGGAGAAGCCATCGCACTCATGACTCCATCCCTGAATTCACCAGTGACAGCGCCAGTAACAATGGCAGCGGCCACGCTCAAGCGCACACCACGCCCGACGCACTCAGCCATCGCGCAAACCTTGGCTCAAGCCTTTCTGGCTTCCCCGCAGTGGCACAAGACGGATCTAGTAGACGCCGGTGCCCACGTTCTGGGAGCACGACGGCGTTGGCTGGGACCACTGGTTACTCACGTATTGCGAGGGTATCCGCGCCCGCCGCTGGATGCTCCGCGCGAGCTTGCCGCCATGATCGGCGGCTGTGACGCCTTCCTCGAGGCAGCCGCCAAGGCCGCCCAGCAACGCAAACCCATCTTGATCACCAACTATGTGTTGGCGCCATCGGCGGCCCGTGATCGTCGACAAACAGGCGTACCCCGGATCGACACCCTGGGCGAGCTGGCCCAACGTCTCAAGCTCAGCAGCGGCGAACTGGAATGGTTCGCGGATCCAAAGCACTGGAACCGAACGGCTGCTCGCAAACTGCAGCACTACCGCTACGAATGGCGGACCCGTCCGGGCAGGCTCCCCCGGCTGCTCGAGATTCCGGCTCCGCGCCTGCGCTCCATCCAGCGCACCGTGCTGCGGGAACTGCTCTATCCGGAGGAGCTTCATGATGCCGCGCACGGGTTTGTGCCGGGCCGCAGCGCCGTCACAGGAGCGGCCCAGCACACCGGGCGGGACGTGGTGCTGAACCTGGATTTGGTGTCCTTTTTTGCCAAGGTCACGGCCGGGCGCGTGTTCGGCACGTTGCGGCAGTCAGGCTTCACGGAAGCCGTGGGACACCGGTTGACGGGCATGCTCACTCACGTGGTTCCGCCGCGGGTACTTGCCCAAATGCCTGCTGGCGGGGACGCTGCCGAGCGGTTTGCGCTGCGCCAGGCCCTCTCCTTACCGCACCTTCCGCAGGGCGCCCCCACCTCGCCCACGCTCGCGAACCTGTCCCTGCGCCGGCTGGATTCGCGCCTTGCTGGCCTGGCTGAAAAGTTCGACGGCGGCTACACCAGGTACGCCGACGACCTCGCCTTCAGCGGCGGCCGCGACATGGCGCGGCGCGCGGATGCATTCGTGCGGGCCGCCACCGCGATCATTGACGATGAGGGGCACAGTGTTAACCGCTTGAAGAGCCGTGTGCGCCCGGCCGGTGTCCGCCAGAGTGTGACCTCGGTGGTGGTCAACGAGCGCACCAATGTTCCCCGCGCCGACTTTGACCGTCTCAAGGCCATCGTCCACAACTGCCGCGTGCACGGCCCGGAATCGCAAAACTGGAATGGGCACCCTGATTTCCGCGGCCACCTGCTGGGACGCATTTCCTGGGTCGCTGCCCTGAATCCGGCACGCGGCGCCAAACTCCGCCAGGATTTCCTCCGCATCCAGTGGTAGCACCCCACCCAGTGGTGAGACGGGGCGGTCGGTGCGTGCCGCCGTCGTGGTTCAAACCTTCGAGAAACTCCCGCCCTACGGGTTGATGGTTCGGTTGAGGTTCTTCAGGAGTTGCTTGAACCGTCTCTCGCCGTTATCGCTTAGCCTCACCAGCGTGTGGCCGTAACGGTTCTTCCGTTCCTTGCTGACCTCGACCATGCCGCGCTCCTCCAGGTCCCGAATGATTTTGGAGAGGTCCGTGATGGACAACCCTGTCGATTCCTGCAGCGCTGGGTAGTCCGCCTGTTCCACTTGGTGCAGGTGCGCCAGCGTGACAAATCGCTTGGGTGCCAGCAGGTGGGGGTCCAGGTCCTGATAGCTCATTGCTTCCTGCCCCTGCGGAAGAACAGGAACAGGTAAAAGGCCAGCCACGCGGCCGGGGCCAGCCCGGCAATGATCCAGGCTTCCGGAAACGGCACCGTCTCGCCGCGCGTGAGCCCCCGCCAGATGGGCAGCATCAACCACGTGGTAAACGCGATGGTGGCGATAAGTCCGGCCTTGATCCGGGGCTCGTTGGGGCGGGCTTTCCGATCCGAGATCCAAAAATTGGAGGCTGCGATCGCTGCTGCCCCGGGAAGGAGCGCCCACCAGGGATGCCCGGACATGGCAAGCAAGCCCGAAAGCAACCCCGTGACAACTGCCGCGGCCGCATAGAGGTGATCGCGCAATTTCAGCTGCCGCTTGGGCGGGGCCGGGATCGAGGCGAGCAGTTTCTCGGCCTGTTGCCGAGTCACCACACCGGAGCCGGGCGTGTCATCCTGTTGCTTATCCATATCTCAAGCTTTGCATTTAGTTACAATAAGTGCAACTAGATGCAGACTCTGGCCACGCAGCAATGTGAACCTTGGAAACCGGGGCCTGCTGCATGAATGTTCGGGAAAACCACATTAGAGAGGGCGCGTCCGGGAAAATTCCCCAGAAGGTGAGGGAGGGTTTTGGTGGAGGCCGGCCCGTCAGCTCCACAGCGCCACATGAACTTTTGAGCCACGGTGTGCCAGGCCCCGGGACCCCCGCTGGGCCACCATGGCAGCGGTTGCCGCAGCCGTGGTGGCGAAATGCTGCAGCTCCCGTGCGGCGCCCGTTGACCGGCCGCGGTCCAGCATGCTCGTCCACCACATCCCGACAATCGGCATTCCGGCGCTCGCCACGGCAACTAGGGCGCCCGTGCGCAGCTCGGTGCGCACCACGTGTTCCAGGGCCAGCATGACTCCTTCCCCGGACCTGACGGCTGCGAGGGCAGCCGTTTCACTGGTTAGTGCCACCATGTTTGGCGTGTTTCCGCCGGCCGCCAGCCACCGCCCCTCCTCGGTGGCATCCTCGATGCCGCGGGGTCCGGAAAACCATTGGTGTTCACGCAGCCGGGGCGCAGCGACCTGGCCGTGCGCCCTGCCCAGCGGGTGTGAGGGCGCGGCAACCAGCACCCGGCTGTACCTCAGGATCGGCAGGCTCTCCACCCCGGCCATGACCGCCGCCTCCGGCCGCGCGCCCAGGGCAATGTCGTAGGAACGGCGGGTGAGCAGGGCCGGCACATCCACAGCAGGCTCAACCACAACCTCCAAAAGGGCGCCGGGCATGCGCCCGATGAAGACGTCCAAAAGGCGGCCCGCCGCATGCTCGGCAAACGCAGCCGTTGCCAGCACCCGCAGCCCGCCGACGGAGTGCCGAGCCTGGGCCACATCGCGGCGAATCGCTTCGGCGAGCCCCACGAGCTCTTCCGCGTGCACGGCAAGTGCCCGGCCTCCCTCCGTCAGGGCAATTCCGCCGCCTGCCCGAACAAACAAGACATCGCCGAGGTCGCGGCGCAAGGCCGCCAGCGCGGAGGAAACTGCCGGCTCGCTGATCCCCAAAGCTGCCGCTGCCGCGCGCAAGGACCCTAATTCGGCCACCATGCTAAAAGTCAGCAGCTGTCTCAACGTCATCGACATAGCCTCATAACCTTTCGCTTATCTCGATGTTGACATGCCGGACACAGTTGGACAAGGGTTGCTTTTACTGGGACCCGTGCGTTCCGCCAGGCCCCGCGATGCAAGGGGTGGATTGTGCAGATTCCGGCTCCGTTTGACTATGAACGCGCCACTGATGTGGCCCATGCGATCATGCTTCTCAAACGCCATGGACCAGAGTCCCGGGTCGTGGCGGGAGGGCACAGCTTGTTGCCCATGATGAAGTTGCGGCTGGCCCGGCCCGAATGGCTGATCGACATCAACAACCTCGCCGAGCTTGACTTCATCCACCGCAACGGCGACACCCTGTGCATTGGGGCGCTGGTCCGCCACACAACCCTCCTCGAGTCGGAGGAGGTGGCGCGCCACTTTCCCATCATCCGCGAGGCTGAGCAGGTGATTGCAGATCCGGTGGTGCGCAACCGCGGCACCCTCGGCGGCTCACTGTGCCAAGCCGACCCGGCGGAAGACCTTTCAACAGTCTGCGATGTCCTGGCTGCGGTCGCCGTCATCAGGGGACCCGGCGGTGAACGGCTGGTGCCGATGGCGGAGTTCCACAAAGGACCCTACGAGACGGCTGTTGCACCGGATGAACTCCTGTGCGAGATCCGCCTTCCCATTAGCAGGCACTCCTCAAGCTCCTATGTAAAGGTTGAGCGCCGGGTTGGTGACTGGGCCGTCGTTGCGGCAGGTGCCACTGTGACACTTGCCCCGGACGGACTCATCGGCGACGCCGCCGTCGGCCTGACCGCCGTCGGGCTCGACGGCACTGTCCCATCGGTGGCAGAGACGCTTCGCGGACAGCCGCCCGGGGAGGAATTGTTCGCGGAGTCCGGGCGTCTGGCAGCCGCCGCCTGCCGCCCCGTCGAAGACCAGCGCGGCCCGGTCGACTATAAACGCCACTTGGCAGACGAACTCACCCGCAGGGTCCTGCGGCGTGCCAGTGCCCGTGCGGCACAAACCCTGACACAAGCCCAGGAAGGTTGAAGACCATGCAGATCAGCATGATCATGAACGGGGACGAGGTTACCCGCGAGGTTGAACCCCGCGTCCTGCTCGTCCATTTCATCCGCGAGGTTCTGGGGCTGACAGGCACCCACTGGGGTTGCGACACCTCCAACTGCGGCACCTGCGTGGTGCTCATGGACGGCCAACCGGTCAAGTCCTGCACGGTGCTGGCGGCCATGGCCGACGGCCATGACATCCGCACAGTGGAAGGTTTGGCGGACGGCGCAGTGCTCGATCCGGTGCAACAGGGCTTCATGGAGGAACACGGCCTGCAGTGCGGCTTCTGCACTCCCGGCATGATGCTCACCGCCCGGGCACTGCTGGACCGCAACCCGCATCCGGATGACACCGAGATCCGCCAGGCCATCTCCGGGCAGATCTGCCGGTGCACCGGCTACGCCACCATTGTCCGTTCCGTGAAATGGGCCGCCAACCACCCACTGAGCAGTGAAGCCGGAGAACCCGAGGATTCGCCCACCACCGAGGATGTGAAGGCATGACCACCGTCTCTGAACATGCACCGAACCCGGCGGCTGGGGATCCGGACCGGCCCGTCGGCTACGGCCGCATGCAACGCAAGGAGGACCCGCGGTTTGTTCGGGGCAAGGGCACCTACGTTGACGACATCGTCCTGCCCGGCATGCTCCACGGAGCCATCCTGCGCGCGCCCGTCGCCCACGCCCGGCTGGTGTCCATCGACACGAGCGAGGCGCTGGCCCACCCGAAAGTCCTGGCCGTCATCACCGGCAAGGACCTTGAAGCCCTCAACCTGGCATGGGCGCCAACCCTGTCCGCTGATGTGCAGGCGGTTCTGGTCACCGACAAGGTCCGCTTCCAGGGTCAGGAAGTCGCGTTTGTTGTTGCCGAGGACCGGTATGCCGCCCGCGACGCACTGGAGCTGATCGACGTCGACTATGAGATGCTGCCCCCTGTCATGGATGCCCGCAAGGCCCTGGACGACGGCGCCCCCGTCATCCGCGACGACCTCCCGGGCCGCACCGACAATCACATCTTTGACTGGGAGGCCGGGGACGCGGCCGAGACCGACGCTGTCTTCGCCAGTGCCGACGTCGTGGTGGCCCAGGAACTCGTGTACCCGCGGGTCCACCCGGCACCCATGGAAACGTGCGGCGCCGTCGCCGACTTCGACGCCGTCGACGGCCGGCTCACGCTGTACGAGACAACTCAGGCCCCGCACGCCCACAGGACGCTGTTTGCCATGGTGGCCGGCATCCCCGAACACAAGATCCGGGTGGTCTCCCCCGACATTGGCGGCGGCTTTGGCAACAAGGTGGGCATTTACCCCGGATACATTCTGGCCGTGGTTGGCTCGATCGTCACGGGCCGGCCGGTGAAGTGGGTTGAGGACCGCTCAGAGAACCTGATGTCAACCTCCTTTGCCCGCGACTACATCATGCAGGGCGAGATCGCGGCGACCAAGGACGGGAAGATTCTGGCCCTGCGCACCAACGTCCTGGCCGACCACGGCGCGTTCAATGCCACGGCCCAACCGACGAAAAATCCCGCCGGCTTCTTCCACATCTTCACCGGCAGCTACGATCTGGCCGCCGCGCACTGCAAGGTCACCGGCGTCTATACCAACAAGGCCCCCGGCGGCGTGGCCTACGCCTGCTCCTTCCGTGTCACCGAGGCCGTCTACCTCGTGGAACGGATGGTGGACATCCTGGCCCGGAAGCTGGACATGGATCCGGCCGAGCTGCGGCTGAAGAACTTCATCAAGCCCGAGCAGTTCCCCTACAAGAACAAGACCGGATGGGAGTATGACTCGGGCAACTACGAGCCGGCCATGCGGCTGTCCATGGAAATGGCCGGGTATGAGGAACTCCGGCGCGAACAGAAGGAAAAGCGGGAGCGCGGGGAACTCATGGGGATCGGGATCTCCTTCTTCACCGAAACTGTGGGCGCCGGCCCGCGCAAGCACTTCGACATTGTGGGCCTGGGCATGGCCGACGGCGCCGAGCTGCGCATTCACCCCACCGGAAAAGCCGTGGTGCGCATCTCCGTCCAGTCCCAGGGCCAGGGCCATGAGACAACGTTCGCCCAAATCGTCGCCGAGGAGCTGGGCATCCCGCCGGAAGACATTGACGTGGTTCACGGCGACACCGACCAGACCCCGTTCGGGCTGGGCACGTACGGCAGCCGGTCCACCCCGGTCAGCGGCGGCGCCGTCGCCATGGTCTCGCGCAAGGTGCGGGACAAGGCCCGTTTCATCGCCGCGGCCATGCTGGAGACCCGGGCCGAGGACCTGGAATGGGAGAAGGGCCGCTGGTTCGTCAAGGGCGATCCTTCGGCAGGCAAGACGATCACCGAAATCGCCCTCGGTGCGCACGGCACACTCACCCTGCCCGACGGGATCGACGGGAACCTCGACGCCGAGGTCACTTACGACCCGCCCAACCTGACCTTCCCATTCGGCGCCTATATCGCCGTCGTCGACATTGACCCCGGCACCGGCCACGTCAAGGTGCGCCGCTTCATCGCCGTCGATGACTGTGGGACACGGATCAACCCAATGATCATCGAGGGCCAGGTGCACGGCGGCCTGACCGACGGCGTGGGGATGGCGCTGATGGAAATCATTGCCTTCGACGAGGACGGAAACTGCCTCAGCGGTTCGTTCATGGACTACCTGATCCCCACAGCCATGGAAGTCCCGGACTGGGAGACCGGGTACACCGTCACACCCTCCCCGCACCACCCGATTGGGGCCAAGGGCATCGGCGAGTCTGCCACTGTCGGATCCCCGCCGGCCCTGGTCAATGCCATCGTTGACGCCCTGGCACCGTACGGAGTCACCCACATGGACATGCCGTGCACGCCCGCCAGGGTGTGGGCTGCCATGCAGGGCCGGCCAAGGCCGCCGGTCTAAATGAAAAGCAATGAGGATGCCCGTGCGGCACGGGCCGAAGAACTCAAGGAGCGGCGGGAGCCTTTCGTGCGCGCCACCGTTGTGCGCGCCATGCGCCCCACCAGCGCGCATGCCGGCAACACCGCCCTGGTGCTGCCCAACGGGGACATTGACGGCTTTCTCGGGGGCACGTGCGTGGAGGCGTCCGTGCGCGAGTACGGGCTGCAGTCGCTGGCAACCAAGGAGCCCCTGTTGTTGCGGGTGGTGCCGGGCGAGCCTTCCCATGTCCACCAGGAGGGCGCGGTAGAAGTCACCAACCCGTGCCTGAGTGGTGGCACCATTGAGATCTTCCTCGAACCCCAGCTGCCGGCCCCCCGGGTGCTGGTTGTCGGCACAACCCCGGTCGCCGAGGCGCTGTCGGCACTGGGCGCCGTCCTTGACTTCGATGTGCAGCTCACTGCCGGAACCGCAGCCGATCCCCGGGCCGATGATGCCGCTCTCATCGTGGCCTCGCACGGCCGGGAGGAAGAGCCAGCACTGGAAGCCGCGCTCCGGGCCGGCGTGCCCTACATCGCCCTGGTCGCCAGTGAAAAGCGCGGTGCCGCCGTTCTGGCCTCACTCGAGGTCGACGACGGCCTGCGAGAGCGCGTTCATAGTCCGGCAGGGATCCCCTTGGGCGGACAGACGCCGGCCGAAATCGCATTGTCGATCCTCGCCGAGCTTGTCGCCGCACGGGCCGCTGCACGTGCAGGGGCAGGAGCACGGGCAGGAACCACCGGCGCAGACGACGGCACCAACACTTCCGCGGACACTGCAAGCCCCGCGGCACCGGCCAGCGCCATCGACCCCATCTGCGGCATGAGCGTCGCCGCCGTCGAAGCCAGCCTGCACACCGATCACGATGGTGTGCGCGTGTACTTTTGCGCCCCCGGATGCAAAAAGGCGTTCCTGGCGGATCCAGGCCGATATGCCACAGTCCACTGAACACCGGGTGGCCGTCCTGGTGTTGGCCGCCGGGGCGTCGCGACGGCTGGGCAGGCCAAAACAGCTCCTGCCCTACACCGGCGGTGTGTTGCTGGACGCAGCCCTGGCCACGGCCCGAGGCAGCGGAGCGGACCAGGTTGTGGTGGCTTTGGGCGGTTCCGGAGATGAGGTGCGGGCGGTAGTGGACACCAGTGGCTGCACTGTCGTGGAGAACCCCAACTACGGCACGGGGTGCTCGTCGTCGATCGCGGCTGCCCTCCCCTCCCTGCACCCGGACACGGAGGTGCTAGTTCTCCTGCTGGGCGACCAACCGGGCGTCACGGCCGCAACCGTGCACCGGCTGCTCGAAGGCCGTGGCGATGCGCCCCTTGCCGTGTGCCGTTATGCCGACGGCATCGGCCACCCGTTCGCGTTCGACAGCACCGTCTTCGCGGCACTTTCGGGCCTGCACGGGGACAAAGGTGTCTGGAAACTGCTCGAGCAGCGGGCCGCCGATGTCGTTGAAGTCCCCGTGCCTGGCCCAATCCCGCCCGATGTGGACACCGAGGATGACTACTTGCGGCTGCTGGCCGGGCAGGGCGGTGCCGGATGAGCGGGGCGGCCCGCTCCGGTGCCGAGGGCGAGGTGCAGCAGCTGATCCCTGATGTCCAGTCGCTGGCAGCGACCCTTGACGACGGCGACTACCTGACCGACGTCGGACTGGCCACCGCCTTGTTCCTTGCCATCCGGTTGCCGCAACCCATCCTGCTTGAGGGTGAGGCCGGCGTCGGAAAGACGGAGGCCGCGAAGGCGCTGGCGAGGGTGCTGGACACCCCGCTGTACCGGCTGCAGTGCTACGAGGGCATCGACGCTTCAGAGGCCCTCTACGAGTGGAACCACCAGCGCCAGCTGCTGGGCATTCGGCTGGCCGAGGTCCGTGACAGGGAGCTGGGCGAAGAAGACCTGTTCAGCGAGCAGTACCTGCTCCGCCGTCCCCTGCTCAAGGCGATCGAACACCCCGGCCCGCGCCCGGCCGTCCTGCTGCTGGACGAGATCGACCGGGCCGACGCCGAGTTTGAGGCGTTCACCTTCGAACTGCTGGCCGAGGCGGCGGTGACCATCCCGGAACTGGGCACAATCAGCGCCACGCACCCTCCCATCGTCGTGCTGACCAGCAACCGGACCCGGGACCTGCACGATGCCCTGACCCGGCGCTGCCTCTACCACTGGATTGACTACCCGGCGCCGGAGCGCATCGCTGAAATCGTCCGACGCCGGGTCCCCGGCAGTTCTGCGCCGCTCGCCCTGGGCGCGGCCGCCGCCATCACCCGGCTGCGTTCCCTGGACATGGCAAAACCGCCGGGCATCGCCGAGGCCATCGACTGGGTGGCGGCGCTGACAATGCTGGGCGTGGGGCGTCTGGATGCTGCGGCTGTGGACCAGACCTGGGGTTCGGTGCTGAAAAACCGCGATGACCTGGACTTGGCATGGGCGCGCGGAGCCGCCTGGGTGGCCGGGTCCGATGGCTAGTGGCGTGCCTTCGGTTGGCTCTGGTCCTTCGGTAGGGGCTGTGCCTCTGGGTGGCGCCACGGTGGGCGGGCCCGTCGTCGAAGCAGCCGCACTGGTTGTTGGATTCAGCACCGCCCTGCGCCGCGCGGGGCTGCCCACTTCCCCAGACCGGGCCGCGTGGCTGGCCCAGGCACTGCGCCTGATTCCCCCGTCCACCCGCGACCGCCTCTACTGGGCATGCCGGATAACTCTCGTGTCCACCAGGGAGCAGCTTCCCGTGTTTGACGCCGTCTTCTCAACGGTGTTTGACGGCCGACCAGATCCCGCCGACATCCGCGGTGACCCCAACAATTTGCCTGCCGCCGGCTCCGAAGGGCCGGCCCGGGCAGCGCCGGCAGAGCAACGCCGGGACACCCCGGCAGCTTCGTCTCCCCGGGCGCGCACGGCGGCCGCCGCGCCCGGCAGTGACGGCCACGCCGAGGGTCAGGAACGGGATGCGGTCCTGGCCATGGCCTCCGTCGATGAACAGCTGCACGGGATGTCCTTTGCCGAGCTCACGCCGGAGGAGGTCCTGCGGGTGCGGGCCCTTGTGCGGCGCATCGTGCTTGCCACCCCGGTTCGCCGCAGCCGCCGTACCAGGAAGTCCCGCCATGGCGGTGCCACCGTGGATATGCGCCGCACCCTCCGGGCGGCACGCCGGGTGGGTGCTGCGGCCGGTCTTCTCGTCTATGCCCGCCGCCGCACCCGGCCTCGCCGCCTGGTGTTCCTGTGCGATGTGTCCGCATCCATGGAACCGTACACGCACATGTTCATTTCTCTGCTCCAGGGCGCCGTGGCGGGTGCCGGCGCCGAGGCCTTTGTCTTTTCGACCCGACTGACCCGCCTAACCCGGCAGCTCTCTGGGGGCAATCCGGACCGTGCCCTGATTCTGGCAGCCGCAGCCGCACCGGACTGGGCCGGAGGGACGCGCTTGGCGGAGAGCCTGCGCCGCTTCATTGACGGGCATGGTCGCCGCGGACTGGCCCGGGGTGCTGTCATCGTGGTGCTCTCGGATGGCTGGGCGCAGGACACACCCGAAGATGTCGCCGCCCAAATGGCCCGGCTGCGGCGCCTGGCCCACCGGATCATCTGGGTCAACCCACGCAAGGCCGGCTTGGATTACCAGCCTTTGGTGGGCGGCATGGCGGCAGCACTGCCGTATTGCGACGTGTTCGTCAGCGGCCACAGCTACGAATCACTGCAAGAGGTAGCGGCCGCCATCCGTGCCGGCACCACTAACTAGTCATCGCCGGTGATAATCCCGCGCCGGGCACTGAGCAGATCCACACCGGGACGGGCTGCCACGTGCTCCTCGACGGCGTCAAGCACGGCAACAATCCGGCTGCGGTCAGCAGCCACCAAACCAACACCAACAACACCACGCCGGTGCAGGTCTTGGAGGCCCGCCTCTGTGACAGAGACGTCAAAATGTTTCCGGAGCTCGGCCATCAGGGGCCGCAGCACGGAGCGTTTCTCCTTCAATGAATGAACGTCGCCAAGCAACAGGTCAAACTCGATCCAGCCAATCCACATGCCCGTCCCTTTCCTCCACCAATGCTCCCACACCTGATATGGGGCGGGCCGGGTGTCTGCTGTCAGGGTGCCCAGCGCTCAGCTTCAAGTCCCGGCGGACACCCCGACAGAAGGCACCTTTCGCTGCATGGCACTAGCTCGCAGGTCCGCACAGCACGGCCCCAACAGCCTGCCTGCCACGTGACTTGAGTGCGATAGCGTCGCCCAAAAAGCAACCATTGCTGCGACAGCGTCGCCCAAAAAGCAACCATTGCTGCGACAGCGTTCAGAGGGGGCACCGGTGGGGCGTTGACTTGAGGTCATATGCTGGTGCCATGACGACGACGTCGATTGCTTCCGCGGCCGCTCTTTCTGCCAAGCTTGCCGAAACCGGTTATCTGGCTGATGAGGGGCTGTCTACCATTGCCTATCTCGCTATGGCCATGGAACGGCCCTTGCTGCTTGAGGGCGAACCGGGCACCGGTAAAACGGCTATGGCCGAGGCGCTGGCACAGGCTTTCGGACTGCCCCTGATCCGGCTGCAATGCTACGAAGGCATCGAAGCCAGCCAAGCTCTCTACGACTGGGATTTCACGGCCCAGATCCTGCACCTACGCAGCGTCGAGGCAGGCGGGGAAAACCGCAGCACCGCAGATCTGGAGAGCTCCCTCTATGACGAGCGCTTCCTGCTGGCCCGGCCCATCCTGAAGGCGCTGCAGCAAAGCCCGGCAGTTCTGTTGATCGATGAAATTGACAGGGCCGATGACGAATTTGAGGCGTTCCTGCTCGAGGTCCTCTCCACCTACCAGGTCTCCATCCCAGAATTCGGGACTGTCAAGGCCGCCGTCCCGCCCCTAGTGGTCCTGACCTCCAACCGCACCCGCGATCTGCATGACGCCCTCAAACGCCGCTGCCTGTATCACTGGATTGACCACCCGGGCTTGGCCCGCGAGGTGGAGATTGTCAGGACCCGGCTCCCCCAGGTCCCGGCGTTGCTGGCCGAGCAAGTGGTCCGGGCCGTCCAGCAGATCCGTGCCACCGACGATGTCATGAAGCCGCCCGGCGTGGCTGAAACCCTCGATTGGGCGCGCGCCCTGCACCTGCTGGGCAGTGCCGAACTGGATCTGGAATCGGCGGCGGCCAGCATCGGCGCGCTGTGCAAGTACCGCGAGGACACGCAACGCGTTTCGGCTGCGCTGGCCAGGATGCTGGGCTGATCCATGGCCGCGGCAACAAACAGTGCTGAGGCGATGCTGTTGGCCTTTGCCGCCGCCGTTCGGGCTGCCGGCGTGAAGGTCACCGCAGAGCACTCACGCAGTTTTGTTGACGCCGTGGCCCATTTGTCGATCGAGAATCGAGCTGATGTGTTTTGGGCTGGGCGTGCCACCTTATGCGCCGCCCCTGAAGACTTGGATGTCTATCAGCGAACTTTTGAACGCTGGTTCACGCCAGTGCACGCCGCCCCCACAACCGAGAAGGGCGCAGCCACCACCGTCAAGGCTGCGTCGCTTGACGAGGACGACGCCGGGCCGGACGGTACCGAACAAAGCGAAGAGTCCCTGCGTGCGATTGCCAGCCGCCACGAACTCTTGCGGCACCGAGATGTGGCCACCCTTGACCCCGCCGAGAGGGCCCTTCTACACCGGCTGTTCGGCGAGTTAACCGTCGTCTTGCCCTCGCGTCCATCCCGCCGGAAACAGCCGTGGCGCAACGGGCAGATTGACCGCGCCCGCACCTTCCGCGAACAACTGCGCCATGGGGGCGAGCCCGGCCCCCTGAAATATGCACGAACACCCAGGAAGCTACGCCGGATCGTCTGGCTCATCGACGTTTCGGGCTCCATGTCCCCGTATGCGGACAGTCTGCTGCGGCTGGCCCACCATGTGCTCCAAGCCGCCCCGCGCCAGGTCGAGGTGTTCACGCTGGGCACCAGACTGACCCGGGTTACCGCAGCCCTCCGCATGCCGGACGCCGACGACGCGCTAGCCCTAGCCGGGCGCACCGTGCCGGATTGGTCTGGTGGCACCCGGTTGGGCGAGGTGCTGCGGGCCTTCAACGATCGGTGGGGACAGCGCGCGGTGGCGCGGTCCGCCGTCGTAATTGTGGCAAGCGACGGCTGGGAACGCGGCGATCCAGCGCTCCTGGGCAGACAGGTGGAACGGCTGCACCATGTGGCGCGGCGCGTCATCTGGGCCAACCCGCACCGGGGGAAGCCCGGCTACGAACCCGTGCAGCAGGGAATTAGGGCCGCCCTACCGCACGTTGATGACTTTATAGGGGGCCATTCATTGAAGAGCTTCGAGGAGTTGTTGGCTGTGATGGGTCATGCGTGAAGTACTCAAGGATTTAGTCGAGGCTGTGACGGCCGGGCACACGGTGGGACTGGGGACGGTGGTACGCACCTTCCGCTCGGCCCCGCGGCCGGCGGGTGCCTCCATGATGGTCGACGCCGATGGGCAGGCCGTGGGCTCCGTGTCCGGCGGGTGTGTGGAGGGCGCCCTGTATGAGTTGGCCACCGAGGTGGCGGACAGCGGCACCCCGGTGTTGCAACGGTATGGGATCAGCGACGATGCTGCCTTCGAGGTGGGGCTGACGTGCGGGGGCATCATCGATGTCTTTGTCGAAGCCGTCTCTCAAGCCACGTTCCCGGAATTGGCCCAGGTCGCTGCCGATCTGGACGCGGACCGGCCCGTAGCCGTGGTGACTGTCATTGAGCACCCGGATCCGGCCTGGCTGGGACGCCACTTGGTGGTGCGTCCGGACGGATTTGCGGGCTCGCTGGGCTCGGCGCGCGCCGATCACGCTGTCAGTGATGACGTGATGGGCCTGCTGGCAGCCGGGCGCAACACCACGCTCATGTACGGGCCCGACGGGGAACGGCGCGGGGACGGGATGCGTGTTTTTGTGGCCAGCTTTGCACCGCAGCCACGCATGCTGGTGTTTGGCGCCATCGACTTCGCCGCGGCAGTGGCACGCCAAGGTAGTTTCCTGGGATACCGGGTCACAGTCTGTGATGCCCGCGCCGTTTTTGCCACCAAGGCCCGCTTCCCCGTAGCCGATGAGGTGGTGGTGGAATGGCCGCACCGCTACTTGCAGGCCCAGATTGACGCTGGATGGGTGGATCCGCGCACCGTCATTTGCGTGCTGACCCACGATCCGAAGTTTGATGTGCCGCTCTTGGAAGTGGCGCTGCGCCACGAGGTTGCCTATGTGGGGGCCATGGGCTCGCGCAAAACACACGATGACCGCATGGAGCGGCTGCGCGAGGCCGGGTTGACGGAAGCGGAACTAGCTCAGCTCTCCAGCCCGATCGGCCTGGACCTGGGCTCACGCACCCCGGAAGAAACGGCCGTATCCATTGCAGCCGAAATCATCTCGCTGCGATGGGGCGGGCAGGGGCGCCGGCTCAGTGACATGGACGTGCGAATACACCATGTACCCGTCGCGGACGCCGCACATGAGGATGAAAGCGGGGATTCCACGCTCTAATGCGGAAAGGCGGGCGGGGGCTCTAACTATCCTCCTGCCCGTCATGTAACGTGATGCACATCATGGGCTGGAGACAGGCAATGGCGTCTGAACTCCAAGGAAACTAGAGGAGTTCTCAATGGCGAGTTCCATATCCATCACCGTGGACGTTGACGGGGTCAGCTACACGGACGACGTCGAACCCAGACTTTTGTTGGTCCAGTACCTTCGTGAGCGGTTGGGAAAAACAGGCACCCTGATTGGTTGTGACACCACGAACTGCGGTGCCTGTACTGTGCACCTGGACGGTGTCAGCGTGAAATCATGCACCATGTTTGCCGTGCAGGCGGACGGGCATCGGGTCACCACCATTGAGGGCATGTCCCAGAACGGGAAACTCGCCCCCTTGCAGGAGGCCTTTCACCAGTGCCACGCACTCCAATGCGGTTTCTGTACGCCGGGCATGATCATGCAATCGGCCTCGCTGCTCAAAGAGAACCCGCACCCCACCGAAACCGAGATCCGGGAAGGGCTCGAGGGCAACCTCTGCCGTTGTACCGGTTACCAAAATATTGTGGCTGCTGTGAAGTCCGTGGCAGACGGTGTCCAATACGACGAGTCCGGTGTCTCCGTAGCCCCTTCCTTAGCCGAGGACGATTCCGAAACGGCAGGTGTGTCATGACGGCGACAGCAGAAAGCGGCGTAGCAGGCAAGGACCGCGCCGAGATTGGCACAGCCCGGCTCCGCAAGGAGGACGCGCACCTGATCACGGGACGCTCGCGCTTCACCGACAACATGGTGCTTCCGGGCATGTTGCACCTGGCCATGGTGCGCAGCCCCTTTGCGCACGCCAAGATCACCTCCATTAACGTCTCCGCGGCGCAGTCCTCCCCCGGCGTCGTAGCCGTGTTGACTGGAGCCGATGTGGCGGACGAGCAGGGTTCGCTGCCGAATGCATGGCCGGTCACCCCGGATCAGAAGGCACCCAGCCATCCCTCAATCGCCGTAGATGAGGTGGCCTTTGCCGGTGAGATCGTGGCGGTGGTGGTGGCCCGCAGCGTGGCCGCCGCGCGGGACGCCGTCGAACTTGTCGATGTTGAGTACCTCGAGCTGCCGGTGGTCATGGACCTGGAGGAAGCCGCTACGGATGCGGTGCTGGCGCACACCTCGCTGGAGTCGAACAAGTCCGCAACGTGGGTGTTTGATTCGGCCGAGGCCGGCACCGGCACCGCCATTGATGAGGCGCTGGCAAACTCCGATGTGGTGGTGGAGCGGACCCTGTACCAACAGCGCCTCATTCCGGCATTCATGGAACCACGCTCTACGGTGGTGGATCCCACGGGTCAGCAGATCACCATGTGGAGCGCCACGCAGATCCCGCACATTCTGCGGCTCATGCTGGCGCTGACACTGGGCATCGCCGAGAGCAAGGTTCGGGTGGTCGCTCCGGATGTGGGTGGTGGTTTTGGCGGGAAGCTGCAGGTCACTCCAGAGGAAGTCATCACCTTGTTGGTGGCTCGGCGCATGGGTAAGCCGTGCAAGTTTACCGAGACGCGCAGTGAATCATTACAGGTGGGCCACCACGGCCGTGCGCAGGTGCAGCGGCTGAAGATTGGCGCCACCAAGGACGGCATCGTCACGGGTCTGCACGTGGATCTGTTGGCGGATATGGGCGCCTACCTGGGTCTGATCACCTCCGGTATCCCGGTGCTGGGCGCTTTCATGTACAACTCGATCTACAAGTTCCCGGCGTACCACTTTGAGTGCCACAACATTTTCACCAACAAGGCCTGGACGGATGCGTACCGTGGGGCCGGCCGGCCAGAAGCCACCTTCGCCATTGAGCGGATGATGGACGAACTCGCCACGGAACTGAACATGGATCCATTGGAGCTGCGCGAGAAGAACTGGATCAAACACACCGAGTTCCCGTTCACCACGGTGGCCGGGCTCGAATACGACACCGGTAACTACGAGGCCGCCACCGAAAAGGCTCTCGGCCTCTTCGGTTACCAGGAGCTGAGGGCCGAACAGAAACGGCGGCGTGATAGCAACGCGACTGTGCAGTTGGGCATTGGCATCTCCACCTTCACAGAGATGTGTGGACTCGCTCCGTCCCGCGTGCTCGGTGCGCTGAACTATGCGGCCGGCGGCTGGGAACACGCCCAAGTACGGGTACTGCCCACTGGCAACGTGGAAGTCGTCACCGGTTCTTCGGCGCATGGGCAAGGCCACGAAACAGCGTGGAGCCAGCTTGTTGCTGACAGGCTCGGCGTGCCGTTTGAGAACGTTGAGGTGCTGCACGGCGACACGCAAGTGTCCCAACGTGGCCTAGACACCTACGGTTCCCGGTCCTTGACAGTAGGAGGCATGGCCGTCTTGGCCGCCGCGGACAAGGTCATTGAAAAGGCCAAGACCATCGCGGCCCACATGATGGAGGCCAGCGAAGCCGATCTCGAATTCGCCAACGGCTCCTTCACCGTCAGGGGTACCGAGCAGTCCACCTCCTTCGGTGAGATTGCCTTTGCCGCGTTCTCCGCGCACAATCTGCCCGATGGCATGGAACCGAATCTGGACTCCGAGGCCACTTTCGATCCCGTCAACTTCTCCTACCCGCACGGCACCCACCTAGCGGCCATGGAGGTGGACACCGAAACTGGCGAAGTCAAGGTCCTCAAGTACGTGTGCGTGGACGATGTTGGGGTGGTGGTGAATCCCATGCTCGTTGAGGGCCAGGTCCACGGCGGCCTGGCCCAGGGCATCGCGCAGGCACTGTTCGAAGAAGCTGTCTACGACGACGCCGGCACCCTGGTCTCAGGATCGTTCGTAGATTATCTGGTCCCCAGCGCCCCGGATCTGCCGCACTACATCACAGCGCGGACAGAAACCCCGGCCACGAGTAATCAGCTCGGCGCCAAGGGCGTGGGCGAGGCAGGCACCATCGCCTCCACCCCGGCCATTGTCAACGGAGTGCTGGACGCCATCCGCCACCTAGGCGTGCAAGATATCAAGATGCCCTGCACACCAGCCCGTGTGTGGCACGCCCTGCAGGAAGCCAAAACCACCGGAGGTGTGCAATGATCCCCAGCGCGTTTGATTACGCCGCGCCCACAACGGTTGCCGAGGCGCTTTCGCTCCTGGCCGCCGCCGATTCAGCCGGTGACGACGTCAAGGTGCTCGCCGGCGGCCAAAGCCTGATCCCCGTCATGAAACTGCGCATGGCAGACCCTTCCATGGTGGTGGACTTAGGACGAATACCTTCGCTGTCAGGCGTCACGGACGACGGCGGGTCCCTCACCATTGGTGCCATGACTCCACACCACGTGGTGGCAACAGATCCCCTGATTGCCAGCTATGCGCCGTTGTTGGCGCAGGCCGCCGCAACGGTGGCTGATCCTCAAGTCAGGCATCGCGGCACCATTGGCGGGGCACTAGTTCACGCGGATCCGGCCGGCGACATGCCAGCTCCCATCTTGGCTCTGGAGGGGGTGTTCAATCTGCAGGGGCCGGGTGGAACCCGCTCAGTGAAAGCCGCTGACTTCTTCCAGGGCTACTTCACAACGGCAGTCGAAGAAGGCGAGATTCTCACCAGCATCACGGTGCCCAAGTACACCGGGTGGGGATCACACTATGAGAAGTTCACCCGGGTGGCCCAGCAATGGTCCATTGTTGCTGCGGCGGCTCTAGTTCGGGTGGAAGCTGGCGTGATTGTCGAGGCCCGATTGGGGCTGACCAATATGGCCAGCACTCCCCTACGTGCTACCTCTACTGAGGCTGCGCTCGCAGGCTGTGCCGTGGAGACCAGTGCCATCGCTGCAGCTTGCACCAACGCGGCCGACGGAACGGATCCGGCCAGCGATTTGAATGGGGATGCCGCCTACAGGCGCCATCTTGCGACGGTGCTGGCCAAGCGTGCGGTGCTGGCCGCCGTCGGACTTTCAGAGGAAAGAGGGTAGGAACGCTATGGAACTCAAACACCACTTCAGCGTCCCGTCGTCGCTGGAAGATACGTGGCACTCCTTCAACCAGCTGGAAGAGATTGCGCCGTGTTTTCCCGGTGCCACCCTGACCGGGGTGGATGGTGACACCTTCACCGGCACAGTCAAGATCAAACTGGGACCCATCGCCATGCTCTACACGGGCACGGGTCGCTTTCTCTCCCGCGACGAGGCCACACACACCGTGGTCATCGAGGCGCAAGGGAAGGATAAGCGTGGCAACGGCACGGCCGGAGCAACCGTCACGGCGGTGCTGGCACCTGACGGTGAGGGCACCACGGTGGACGTTTCCACTGACATGAACGTCACGGGCAAGCCCGCACAATTTGGCCGGGGCGTCATTCAGGACATCTCGGACAAGCTGTTGGAACAGTTTGTGCAGTGCGTGATCCGTAAGGCGGAAGGTCCGGTGGATGAGCCGGAGGAGACTGAGTCGGCCCCTGTGGTCCCGACTGCCGAGGCCGAGGCCCCGGTGACCCCAACTCCCCCACCACCGGCAGCGCGCCATGCTGCCCCTCCCGTTCAGGCAGCCCCTTCGCAGGCCGCACCGGAACTAGATTTGGGTTCGGCGGTGTTGCCGGTGCTGGCCAAGCGCTTTGGACCGGCTGTGCTCGCGGCCGTGGCAGTTCTGGGCGTGATCATCTGCCTGTGCCGGCGAAGGCGTCGGTGACCCTCGTTAAGTTTCCAGCTCTGAGCGGCGAACTCTGAAACACCGACCCCTGAAACGCTCACCACTACGCTCCAAACCGGCAGTGTAGTGCCGCTTCCACCCAGCGTCTGCAGCCCTCATGCAGCGCTCACTTGTCCCTAGTGGAAGGCCGGGATGCCGGTGATGTGGCTGCCCAGGATAAGGGTGTGGACTTCGTCGGTGCCCTCATAGGTGCGCACGGATTCGAGGTTGTTGGCATGGCGCAGCGGCGAGTAGTCCAGGGTGATGCCATTGCCACCGAGGATGGCGCGGGCATCGCGGCAGATCTGGATGGCTTCGCGGCAGTTGTTGAGCTTGCCCACGGAAATCTGTACCGGTTCCAGCGTGCCGGCATCCTTCATCCTGCCGGTATGGATGGCCAACAGGGTTCCCTTTTGGATTTCCAGGAGCATGTTGACCAGCTTCTGTTGCGTGATTTGGTAGGCGGCCAGCGGCTTGTCGAATTGCAGCCGTTCCAGTGAGTAGGCCAAAGCCACTTCGTAGCTGTCGCGGGCGGCGCCCATGGCTCCCCAGATGATGCCGTAGCGGGCCTCGTTGAGGCACGAGAAGGGTCCGCGAATACCCTTGGCGCCGGGCAGCATCGCTTCTGCCGGAAGCCGAACATCCTTGAAGCTGAGATCGCATTGAATGGAGGCACGCATGGATAGTTTTTGCTCGATGGGTGTAGACGTGAAACCCGGGCTGTCGGTGGGCACGAGGAAGCCGCGAACGCCGTCGTCGGTCTGCGCCCAAATAACGGCGATCTGTGCAATCGAAGCGAGCCCAATCCAGCGCTTGGCGCCGTTGAGCACCCAGCCGTCGCCGTCGCGGCGCGCGAAGGTGGCCATGGATGACGGGTCTGAGCCTGCGGTGGGTTCGGTCAGGCCGAAGCAGCCGATGATCTCGCCCTTGGCCATGCCGGGCAGGTACTGGGTCTTTTGCTCCTCGGAGCCCCATTTGTGGATGGCGCTCATGGCTAGGGAGCCCTGCACGCTGACGAAGGTGCGGAGGCCCGAATCGCCGGCCTCCAGTTCCATGGCGGCGATGCCGTATTCGACGGCGGAGCGGCCCGGGCAGCCGTACCCGTCGAGGTGCATGCCCAGCAGGCCCAGGGCCCCCATTTCCGCGACGATTTCCGTGGGAAACACGGCTTCCTCGTACCAAGCGGCAATGTTGGGGCGGATGTGTTCGTCCACGAAGCGACGCACCGTACTGCGCAATTGAAGTTCCTGCTGGCTCAGTAACGCATCAAGGTTGAGCACATCCGAACGCTGTGCGGTCCCGGCAAGCGCGGCATTGTTGGTCATCGTGATTCCTTCGGGGTGCGGGCGAAGAAGCGTCCGGTTGTGTTCAGGGCCGCCTCGCTGGACTGATCTTTCTCAACAAACGTGCAGTACGGCCAGTGAATCACGTTTCTCTGCCCGAGGGCCGCAGGAGCCCCATTTCCTAGGCGTGCACCATGGCCTGCCCCCGGTCGCGGACGCCGAGCTTGGTCAGACCCCCAATATGGGCCTTCACCGCGGTCTCGGCGTGGAAGAGCGCCTGGCCAAACTCGGCATTGCTGGATCCGCATGCCAGCCACCGAAGGTGACGATCCCCCAGGCTGGCACTTTCAGCCTGCGGAGGCCCTGGCCGTTGTGGCACCCGCCGCCTCCCTCCGATGTGCTCTTCGGCGTTCTCTGAGGCGGTCTCTTAGAAGTAGTGCCGGATGATTTCTGGCTCACGGTACGCTCGTCACGCGCGGTGGTGCCGTGGAATCCCTGATGACCAACTCCGTAGCGAGTTCCATATGCGCTGAATCCAGTGCCTCACCTTTGGCCAATCGCAGCACGGCCCGCAAAGCAGCCCGGCCCATCTCCTGGAGTGGCTGCGCCACGGACGTCAACCGTGGCAGGGTTTGTTCCGTCAGCGGCGTTCCATCAAAGCCCACCAAACTCAAGTCATCCGGCACCCGCAGACCAAGGCGCCGCGCTACCTCGAGAACCCCGAGGGCCACCGAATCGGAAGCAGCGAATATTGCCGTGGGAGGGTCCGCAAGAGCCAGGAGTTGACGCGTGCCGGAAACCCCGAAGGGCGCATTGAATGCCCCGGCCAGAATATATTCCGGTCGGGAGGAAATCCCGTGACCCATCAAGGCCGCAAGGTACCCGTGGAGCCGGGCAACGCTACATTCAGCAGCGTTGGGACCACCCAAGTAGGCGATCTTGGTGTGTCCGAGGGAAATCAAGTGTTCGGTGGCTTCTTTTCCACCGGCCCAGTTTGTGGCGCCCACACTGCTATACCCCTGGCGCGGAAGATTGAGTGGATCGATTACCACGACCGGAATGTTGCGTTGCTGGAATGATTCCAGCAGGGCGGCAGTCATCTCCGAGGTGACCAAGATCAGGCCCTTGCGCCCGGACTCCACCATGCGCTGGGCCCACTCCTCATGGTTGGCCCGGTGCAGCTTCGCCGGGGTCACGTTACTCACCACTACGTCTACGTCTTCAAGGGCGGCACAGTCCAAAATACCTGTCACCAACTCCATGGAGTAGGGGGTGTTCAGCCCGTCAATGACAAGATCCACCATGGCAGGGCCTGCCGACCTGGCCCTGCGCTGCATGGGTGATTCATAGCCAAGCTCGGCCAGGGCTGCCTGAACCCGAATACGCGTGGCGTCAGCAACATCATCGCGCCCATTGATCACCTTGGAGACCGTTGGCGCCGAGACGCCCGCCAAGGCGGCGACCGTCGCTAGAACTGGCTTCGTCTTTGAATTCAGGTGTTTCACAACTTCACCAGCTTCTTTCGAAATGTTTCAACAGTGGAAGTGTCCAACATTTCCGCGGTGAGAGTCAAACGGACATAAATAATTCTTGACGTGTGATGGGAATCACGGCTATGTTCTTTCCAATTGCAGAATTAGTTGCGAAATATTTCGAAACGTATGAATGTCCCACGCGTCATCAGCAGTTCCCGAAGCCACGCACTCACTACCTATCAATGGAGATATGAAATGGAACAGAAAACAACCTCTCGCCGCTCCTTCCTCACCCTGGCCGGACTTGCCCCACTGGCCGTCTGGGGCCTCAGCGCCTGCGGAACCTCCGGCCCCGGCGGAGACACGGGAGCCGCCGGAACCGCCAGCATGTGGTCGCTGACAGGACCTCCCGGTGAGACCATCCGCAAGAATTCCGTTGACGCCTTCAATAAGGCCAACGCAGACGCCCAGGTCAAACTTACCTTCTTCCAGAACGATGCCTTCAAGACCAAGATCAAGACCGCCATCGGCGCCGGTGAGGCTCCCACCATGATCTACGGATGGGGCGGCGGCGGATTGAAGACCTACGCACAAGCCGAACAGGTGATTGATTTGACGTCCTGGCTCGAGGAGAACCCCAAGGTCAAGGACAAGCTGTTCCCGTCTGCCTTTGGCGCAGCGACAATTGATGGCAAGATCTACGCTCTGCCCAATGAAACCGTGGCACCCATCATCCTCTTCATCAACAAGACACTCTTTGAGAAGGCAGGCGCCCAGCCGCCCAAGACCTGGGATGACATGATGGCCCTGACCAAAACGTTCAACGATCTTGGCATCGCACCCATCTCGCTTGCCGGCCAATCCCGCTGGACCTCGATGATGTGGTTGGAGCTCATGTTCGACCGTATTGGAGGCCCGGAGGTCTTCAACGACATCTTCGCCGCGAAGGAAAACGCCTGGTCCAACCCAGCGGCCATTGAGGCCTTGACGAAGATCCAGGACCTGGTCTCCGCCAACGGTTTCATCAAGGGCTTCAACTCCATCACCGCAGATTCCAACGCCGATCAGGCGCTGCTCTACACCGGCAAGGCTGCCATGATGCTCCATGGTGCGTGGACCTACGGTGGGATGAAGGCCGACGGCGGCGACTTTGTTCCCGGCGGAAACTTGGGTTGGGTTGATTTCCCCACAGTGGCTGGCGGAAAGGGCGATCCAAAGAACGGGGTGGGCAACCCCGGTCAGTACATGTCCATCTCCGCCAAGGCAACCGCGGAGGAACAGGCCACGGCCAAGAAGTACTTCGCCGAAGGACTCCTGAGCCCGGCCGAGGTCACCGCCTGGATTGAATCCGGAGCAGTGCCCATTGTTGTCGGCATTGAAGACCAGCTGGCTGCTACGGCAGACAAGGACTTTTTGACGTACGTCTACAACACTGCCAAGGATGCTCCGAACTTCCAGCAGTCCTGGGATCAGGCCCTGAGCCCAACAGCTGCCGAAGCATTGCTGAACAACATTGATCAGCTGTTTACCAAGTCAATTACGCCGGAAAAATTTGCCAGCAACATGAATGCGACTCTTGGCCAATGAGCGCATCCGTGACCACCACTGAGCGAGGCTCAGGAACGCAACGGAAAGGCAGGCGCACTGGCGGGAGCAAAGTAGCTGGAGCTGGTGGGCAGGCTGACAATCAGAAGTCCCACTCCCCCGCTACTGGAGCCTTGAATTGGCTCGTGGTTCCGGCATTAGTACTCTTCCTCGTCTTTGCCATGGTCCCGTTGGCAGGCGTGCTGATCCTCAGTTTTACCGACTGGGACGGCATTGGGGCCATCAATTTCAATGGTGTGGAAAACTGGTTACATTCCTTTAGCGACCCCACCATGTACAAGGCATTGGGCCTGACGTTCCTCATCATGGTCCTCACCTGGGTCATCCAGACGCCCATCAGCCTGCTGCTGGGTACTTTCACGGCAGGATCACAAAAGTACCGGGCCCTATTGGCCGTGCTGTACTTCCTGCCGCTGCTGCTCTCCTCTGCGGCAATTGCCATTGCCTACAAGTCTCTGCTGGATCCCAACTTTGGTCTGGCAGCCGGATTGCACATGCCGATCTTGGCGCAGGACTGGCTGGGACAGCCCCAGTTGGCTCTCGGCGTCGTGATTTTTGTGGTGTCCTGGCAGTTCATCCCCTTCCACACCCTGATTTATCAAGGTGGGGTGCGTCAGATTCCCAAGTCGCTGTATGAGGCGGCGTCCATTGATGGTGCGGGCCGGGTCAAACAGTTCTTCTACATCACGGTGCCACAGCTCAAATACACCATTATCACCTCCTCAACACTCATGGTGGTGGGTGCAGTGACCTACTTTGACATGATCTTTGTGCTGACCGGTGGCGGGCCTGGCAATGCCACCCGCAACCTTGCTCTCGATATGTACCTGACAGGCTTCAAAGCCAACCAGATGGGCCAAGCCAGCGTCACGGCCGTGATCTTGGTGGTGTTGGGGCTCGGTATCGCCTTGTGGCTGCAACGCCTCGGCGGCAAAGACAAAAACGGCAGCCAATTGGAAGGCATGTAACCATGGCAACTACTTTGCCCACACAGGCGAGCCCCACCAAGGGCACTATTGGCTCGGCTCAGGGTGTTGGTGCCCGCCTAAAAAAGTTGAACCTTCCAGCGGGTGCAGCCGGCTGGCTCTGGCTGGCCATCATTATCATCCCCGTCTACTACATTGTGGTGACCTCGTTTAAGTCTCAGGCCGGCTATTTCAGCCAAAACCCCCTGGCCATACCCTCGGACCCAACGCTGGACAACTACAAAATGGTGATTGCCAATGACTTTGGCCGTTACTTCCTGAACAGCGTCATTGTCACATTGGGCGCGACCGTGCCAGCCGTAGGATTCTCCTTTATGGCTGCCTTCGCCATTGTGCGCGGCAAAAGCCGGTTCCTCAAAGGGGTCAACGGCCTGTTCTTAATGGGACTAGCCATCCCGCTACAGGCCACGATCATTCCGGTTTATCTGCTCATCATCAAGATGCACCTCTATGATTCGCTGCTAGCCCTGGTATTGCCGTCCATTGCATTTGCCATCCCCCTTACCGTGTTGATTCTGTCCAACTTCATCAGGGACGTTCCTAATGAATTGTTCGAATCCATGCGACTGGATGGCTGCAGCGAGTGGCAGACCATGTGGCGACTGGCCCTCCCCCTGACCAAGCCGGCCATCGTGACGGTATCCATCTACAACGGCTTGGGCGTCTGGAACGGCTTCCTACTGCCGCTGATCTTGACCCAAAGCCCGGAACTGCGCGTACTCCCCCTGGCACTCTGGACATTCCAGGGCCAGTATTCGGTCAATATTCCTGCCGTTTTGGCCTCCGTGGTCCTGACCACGCTGCCCATCCTGGTGCTTTACATCATTGGCCGACGCCAATTGCTCAGCGGCCTCACCGCAGGTTTCAGCAAGTAGCGCCTCAGCCAAATAGATTTCTCGAAAGGACACTATTCATATGGCACCTCATCTGGCACCGCAGAAAGCTGCCCTGCGTGTGGGAATGGCCGGCTACGCCTTCATGGGAAGCGCCCACTCCCATGCGTGGCGCAACGCGCATCGCTTTTTCGACTTACCTCTCACCCCGGAACTGACGGCAATCGCCGGACGTAAGCAATCCGCCGTCGAACATGCCGCCGCACAGATGGGCTGGGCTTCCACGGAAACTGATTGGCGGGCACTGATTGAACGTGACGATATTGACCTGATCGATATCTGCACGCCCGGAGACACCCACGCTGAAATCGCCATTGCAGCACTGCAGGCCGGCAAGCACGTCTTGTGCGAAAAGCCGCTCGCCAACAGTGTGGCCGAGGCCCAGGAAATGGCTCAGGTCGCGGCGGAGGCGGCCCGCAACGGGGTGTTTGCCATGTGCGGGTATTCGTACCGCCGCACCCCGGCCTTGGCGCTCATGAAAGCTATGATCGCCGACGGCAAGGTCGGGACCATCCGCCACGTTCGCGCCCAATACCTTCAAGACTGGCTCTCGGATGAAAACGCACCCCTGACCTGGCGCATGGACAAGGCCAAATCCGGCTCGGGGGCGCTGGGAGACATTGGCGCACACAGCATCGACGCAGCCCAATTCGTCACTGGCCAACGCATCACCGGCGTCTCCGCCATCATGGAAACCTTCACCACTCAACGCCCCATCGGCGGCGAATTCGTGGGTTTGGGCGGGAATTCCGCCGTGGACGCCAGCACCAAAATGGGACCTGTCACCGTTGATGACGCGGTTATCTTCACTGCAAGGTTCGACGGCGGTCCCATCGGCGTGTTCGAGGCGACCCGTGCCGCTCTAGGCCGAAAAAATGCCATGCGCCTGGAAGTTAATGGCTCGCTGGGTTCCTTGGCGTTCGACTTCGAGGATATGAACTTCCTGCAGTTCTACGATCAACGCGACGAAGCCGGCTCCCGCGGATTCCACCGCATCATGGTCACCGAACCCGAGCATCCCTACGTGGGCAACTGGTGGCCCACCGGGCACGGACTGGGCTACGAGCACGGCTTCACGCACCAAGTGGTGGACCTGGTCACGGCACTAGGCAACAAAACCGAACCCACGCCGTCGTTCGCTGAAGCTTTGGGCGTACAACGCGTCCTTGCTGCGGTGGAAGACAGCGCCCTGAACAACAGCATCTTCACCACAACAGAGGAAAATTCATGACAGAGACAAAAAACGCACTCGTGGTGCGTGGCGGCTGGGACGGACACCAGCCCGTTGAAACCACCGAACTATTCATCCCGTACCTGCGTGCGAACGGCTTTAGCGTCCGCGTCGAAGAAAGCCCGGCCGTCTACGCCGATGCCGACTACATGGCCGGAGTCGATTTGATCGTGCAGTGCAACACCATGACCAGCATAGAGAAGGAGGAATTTGAGGGCCTCCGTGCCGCTGTTGAAAATGGCACCGGCTTGGCCGGCTGGCACGGCGGGATCGCCGATTCGTACCGCAACAACTCAGATTACCTGCATCTGATTGGGGGGCAGTTTGCCTGCCACCCGGGGAATCATCCCGACGAGGCCACGGGCGAACAGTCGGATAACTACGTCCCCTACACCGTCACCATGGCCCCGGCCGCCGCCACCCATCCCATTACCGAGGGTATTGGCGACTTCGATCTGGTGACTGAACAGTACTGGGTCTTGGCAGATGACTACATTGATGTCCTCGCCACTACCACCCAGAAAGTCCGTCCGTGGGACCCCTGGAACCGTGAGGTCACCTCCCCCGCAATTTGGACACGCCAGTGGGGCAAGGGACGCATCTTCGTCTCCACCCCTGGCCACCGTGTAGAAATTCTTGAAGATCCCAACGTCAAAACCATCATCGAAAGAGGCATGTTGTGGGCCAGCCGCTAAATATTCTCACCATCGGCATTGTGGGCTGTGGAAACATCATCACCCAGTATCTACAGACGCTCCCCGCCCTGGACACCCTGCGGTTAGTTGCCGTTGCGGATCTGGATGTGGCGCGAGCACAGGCCGTGGCCGCTGATTTGCCTGGTGTGCGCGCACTCTCGGTGGATGAATTAATGGACGACGACGAGATCCAGTTGGTCTTGAACCTCACCATCCCTGCCGCGCATGCGCAGGTCGCGCTGGCGGCCATCGCAGCGGGCAAGCATGTCTATGGCGAAAAGCCGTTGGCTGCCACGGCCGAGGAGGCGGCCACCGTTTTGGCTGCTGCCGCTGCTGCCGGTGTCACGGTTGGTTGCGCACCGGACACTGTTTTGGGAACGGGCACTCAGACGGCACGCCGCGCCATCGATGACGGGCTCATTGGCAGGCCCATTTCGGCAACAGCCACCATGATGTGCCCCGGGCATGAGCGTTGGCACCCTAACCCGGACTTTTATTATGTGCCCGGTGGCGGTCCGCTGCTCGACATGGGCCCATACTACGTCTCATCCTTGGTGACGTTGTTGGGACCGGTGAAGTCCGTGATTGGTGCTGCCAGCCACACCCGTGATCAGCGCACCATCGGTTCCGGTCCCCGCGCCGGTGAGGAAATCCCCGTATCAACGGACACCCACGTCAGTGGGGTTCTCATTCATGAATCCGGCGCCCTCTCCACCGTGATCATGAGCTTTGACGCCGTGGCAACACAGGCGGCCAATATCGAGATCCACGGCGAAACCGGCTCGCTGATTGTTCCGGACCCCAATAGGTTCGACGGCGAGGTACAGCTGCGCCGCCTGGACGATAGCGAGTGGGAAACGCTGCCCGTTTCGGCAGGCTATGTGGATGGCTCACGCGGCATTGGTCTACATGATCTGGCCGCCACTGCTCCCGGAACGGAACCCCGCGCAGGCGGAGCTCTGGCCTACCACGCACTGGAGGTCATGGAATCGGTGCTGAAGTCAGCTCATACCGGCGCGCTCGTCACCATTGCCAGTACCTGCGAGCGTCCTGCTGCGGTCCCGCTGATTCGCTTGGCCGGTACTGAAATCCTGGCCCGCTCCGCCTAGAACTGAACCACAAGAGAACTGAACCACAAGGGTCCGTCCTAGCGCTGTAGCATTGCGCCAGGACGGACCCTTTTTGGCTGAACCCGGGGCAGGCTAGGCACACGGACGGCGAGCGCCGCGAGTGATCACTACTGTGCCAGCATCTCCTTCTTGATCTCTGCCTTGAGGACCTTCCCTACCTTGGAGCGCGGCAGATCCGTCCAGACTTCGATACGTTTGGGCGTCTTCACGCTTCCCAGCTCGGCCTTGATGAACAAGCGCAGTGCGGCAACATCTACCGCTGCCTTCGGATCGACTTGCACCACGGCAGTGACTGCTTCTCCCCACTTGGCATCGGGCAGCCCCACCACGGCACAGTCCCGCACCCCGGGATAGCGCATGATCGATTGCTCCACCTCCGCGGAGTAAACATTGAAGCCGCCGGAGATGATCATGTCCTTAGCCCGGTCCACAATGAACAAAAAGCCATATTCGTCCAGATATCCAATGTCTCCGGTGTGGTGCCAGCCAAATCTGCTCGCTTCTGCCGTGGCCTCAGGGTTCTTGTAGTAGCCGGCCATGACCAGCGAGCTGCGCACCACGACCTCACCGCGCTCACCCGCGCCTAGAAGTTCTCCGGCGTGGTCCATCACGGCGACTGTCACTAATGGTGCCGCACGCCCAGCTGATGAAAGCCTCTCCACCGCCACGGATCCGTCGGGACGGAAATGCTCCGACGGAGCCAGTGTGGAGATCATCATGGGCGCCTCGGTCTGCCCAAACAGTTGTCCCATCACCGGACCAATGCGTGCCAAGGCCTCCTCTAGCCGAGAGGTGGACATGGGCGCGGCCCCGTACCAGAAGCATTGCAGCGAGGTAAGGTCCCGCTCATCCAGATCCGGCAGCCCCAACAGCATGTAGATCAGTGTGGGCGGTAGAAACGTGTGCGTAACGCGGTGCCGTTCCACCAACACCGCAAACTCGGCAATGTCAGGGCTGGGCATGATGACGATCTCCCCGCCGCGCGCCAGAATCGGAAAGCACAGCACTCCTGCAGCATGCGTCAGTGGTGCCAGTGCCAGATACACCGGCCTACCCACGAACGGGTAGGCCATCAGCACAATGGCCGTCATGGTCTCCACATTGCGGGTGGTGAGCATGACACCCTTGGGTTTACCGGTGGTTCCACCCGTACCCACGATCAGAGCCAAGTCATTGACCAATTCGTCCCGCCCCTGATCCGGCTCCCTGCGCCCACTGTCGGCAGACCCGGTGGCGAGCCAGCGGGCGAAGGAGGTGCCGGCGTCGTCCGTCCCATCGAGACACACCACCGTGGTGAGCTGCGGCAGATCGGGCAAGATGCGCTTAACCATTGCGGCGAAGGATTTCTGGTAAATCAACACCTTGGCGTCAAAGCGATCCAATAGCTCCCGGTTTTCGGCTGCCTCGCTGCGCGGGTTGATGGGACTCCACACGGCACCCACCCGGGAAATACCAAACACCACGGAGACGGCGGTGGGATCATTGGCTGACAAAATGGCCACCGTATCCCCCGGCCCCACACCACTGGCACGCAGGGCAGCATCAATACGCAGGCTCAGCGTCTGTACCTGCCCATAGCTGAGCGTCTCCCCATTAGTGGTGAGGCAGGGGGCATCCCTCCCCAGAGATGCCCCCTTATCCAGATAGTCACTCAGGCGCATGGCTGCTCCTTGCGATCCACGGCATTGCACTCCATGGCATTGTCCTCCACCGCGCCTACGACAGCCGGGTGACGGACGGGTTCAGCACCAGACCGAAGCTGCGCAGTTGGCCCAGCAGGTTCCGGTGCCCAAACGCCTGGCAGGCAGATGCGAAACCCGTGCGCAGCGGCGCCTGCTGCAACAGTGAATACGCCGCATAAGCCTGCAGTAACCCCGTCTGCTTGTAGTTGGAGTTACCGTGGATGACCACATGCGCCCTGCCCAACGGACCGGAGGCCATGACCGAATCCACGGAGTTATTGATCCGGGGGTTCTCCCGAGGCGGCATACCAGCCTGCACGGACCCGGCAATCTGCGCCAACGCAGCCTCCTGAGCCTCTGGATCCAGAGGGCGGATCTGCTCTTCGAACATCTTGGTCGTGGCAATGACGCCCTCCATGACCGCGCGTTCCATGACGCCGCCGGCCACCTTGACGTTGGCCACCCGGGGATCGTTCTTGAACCAGACCGGGTGAGAGGTGCCGCCCCAGGGCACGGCGATGGCCGTTTGGTGCTGACCCGGCACATTCACCTCGAAGGTTGAGGTCGGCGCCCACTGCACATATTCGTTCTGCTGTAGGTAATAGTGGTTGGCCTTCAGGATGGTGAAGATGGTTTGGGTCGAGGCGTACGTGGGGAAGCCGCGCCACAGCACCAAAATGTCCAGGGTGTCCAGACCCGGTTCCTCAAGGGCAATGTTCGCGGCAATCTCACCGGTGGTGTACATCTGGGCGGTGCCAGGGGCCAGCAACAACCCCTTCTGCGCAAACGCAGCACCCCAGGTCTCACAGCAGTGCATCACCCAGTCCTGCTCGCCTGTGGTGTCCAGGTAATGGGCACCCACAGCGAGTGCAGCTTGGACCGCTTCGCCACCGTACTTGATGAACGGACCGACAGTATTGCACACCACCTGTGCGCCGTCGAACAGCTGAGTGAGCGCCTCAACCGTGTGCTCGACCTCAACCACGTCATACTCCACGGTGTCGATGCCCGGCACCTTCTCAACCACCTCACGCACGCGCTCACCGTCACGCCCTGCGGCAATGAACGGCACGTTGAACTCACGCAAGTACTCAATGATGAGCCGTCCGGTGTACCCAGTGGCGCCGTACACAACTACTGGCTTTTTCGCCGATGTTCCCATGATCAAGACCCCATTCCGCCGTCAACGGCCAAGCCGGTTCCGGTGATGAACCCGGCTGCATCGGAGGCCAGGAACACCACGGCGTTGGCCATGTCGCTCTGTTCGCCCAGGTGACCCATGGGCGTTAGCCCCACCACGGAACCCACCGCGGTCTCAACGTCCGGGAATAGGCCAATGTCCACCACATCGGTGGCTAGCTTCATTCCCATGGGATTGCCGATGAGCCCCGGGTACACGCAGTTCACTCGTACCCCGTAGCCAAGAGCTCCGGATTCGGCTGCGGCGATGCGGGTGATCCGGTCCACCGCGGATTTGCTGCCCGAATAGCCGGACAACGCAGGGAAGGCGATCAGGGCTGAGACCGAGGCGATGTTGACCACGGCGCCACCCTTACCCGCGGCGCCGTCGGGCTTCATGGCTTTGAACGCGTTCTTTATGCCCAGCGAGGTGCCCACCACATTCACATCCAGCATCTTGCGTAGCGCAGCCGGGTCAAAGTCGATCAGTAAGCTGGTGACTTCGATGCCGGCATTGTTCACCAGGATATCCAAGCCGCCCAGGGCCGAAATGACCTGCGGCATGGCGGTGTTCCAACTGGCCTCATCCGTGACGTCAAGGTGGACGAAGGTGGCCTGCGCACCGTCAGCCCTTAGCTCGGCTGCCTTGGCTTCCCCTGCCACGGCATTCACATCTCCAAGAACGACGGCGGCCCCCGCCTTTGTCAGTGCCGTGGCGATCGCTGCACCCAGGTTTTGTGCACCTCCGGTCACCAGTGCCTTGCGGCCCGTGAGCAAAAAATGGTTCATCTAGAACTCCTCCTTGAGTTTGACGCGCCAATCCCACCCCCATGCCGCTTGCGAGGGGGGGTAGTCACCGGCCACTCCGCTCACCATAAGACGGACGATGAAGCGCTGTCTAGCCTTTTTTGGACAGTTGTATAAATTCTCCTTTCCACGTGGGCCGGGCACGGCTCATGTCCGGATCGCTGATTAATCCGGGTTCTTCGGGCTATAGTGGCGATAGAACGGAGGCATTATGACCCATCGAAACGTTGCCATCAGAGCTGCCGAATCGAATGCCGGCTCCGATGTCGCCAGCGCCGATGCCCTGAGTTCTGAGAGTCGGCAGGCGGAAAAGTTTGAGGTGCGCCGCGCCGAGCTGGCCGCCGCTGCATTGGCTACCTTGTCCGAGTTCGGTTACGCTCGCACCAGCTTGCGGGAGATTGCCCAGAAGTCCGGATTTTCGCACGGTGTCTTCCACTATTACTTCCGCGACAAGGTAGAGCTCATCACCTACTGTGTGCGCGAATACAAGCTCGCCTGTGTAGGGCATTATGACGCAATAACATCCAACGCGACCTCTGCTGAGCAAGTGCGTTTGGCTTTCGCTGCAGCCTTGTCCGCCTCGGCTCGCGACGACACCGCCATGCACCGGCTTTGGTACGACCTGCGCAATCAGAGCATGTTTGCCGACGACTTCCAGGCCGATGTTACCGAAGTAGACATCAGTCTCGAGACCATGATCTGGACCGTTGTCAGTTGCTATGCAGCCTTCCATGACACCGAAATAGCCTTGCCACGGCGCACTGTCTACGCCCTCATCGATGGCATGTTCCAGCAGTGCTTGCTTGACCTCCATGCGGGAAATCTGGATGCGCCAGCTACCCTTCAGCAAGGAGTCTGGCAGCTATTCCCCCGTCTCCTGGCGGGGTTCGGGATCCCCTGACATGGCCTAACTGCCGGCTCGCGGATATCGGGGACGCGCAGGCAACCGCACCCGCTTCAGAGCACGAACATTCACGGCAAACCTCAAGGTTTCAGCGCCGCAAAAAATACGGCTACCGGCACTAAGGGCCCGTATAGTTAGTCACACTATGGACGACCCCCCAACACATATGCCCTGGCCCCTCTCCCTATCTGCCGGATTGATTCCGGCACCCACAGGAGAGGGGCGCCTCAATGTATGAATGGATCATGATCGGCATTGGCTTGGTCCTCACCGTGGGTACCGGCTTGTTCGTTGCCTCCGAGTTCGCGCTGGTAAATCTGGACCGCAACGACCTTGAAGCCCGCGCCGCGCGCGGGGAAAAACGTCTGGGCCCCACCATCAAAGCCCTGAAGATCACCTCCACGCACCTCTCCAGCGCCCAACTGGGCATCACCCTCACCACCCTGCTCACCGGCTATACCTTTGAACCAGCTATCAGTTCCCTGCTGCGCGGCCCGTTGCTGGGGGCAGGTGTTCCGGAAGCGATCGTGCCAGGCATCGGCGCAGTGATAGGCATCTTCATTGCCACGGTGTTCTCCATGATCATTGGCGAGCTGGTTCCCAAGAACTTCGCACTCGCCCTTCCGTTGGCCACAGCCAAGGTAGTGATTCCCTTTCAGGCGTTGTTCACCACCGTCTTCAAGCCCGTGATCCTCTTGTTCAACAACACCGCCAACGGGATCATTCGGTCCTTCGGCATCGAGCCGAAGGAAGAGCTCTCCGGCGCACGCAGCGCCGAAGAACTCAGTTCGTTGGTTCGCCGCTCTGCTCTGGAGGGGGTCCTGGACCAGGACCACGCCACGCTGCTGCATCGCACGCTGCGCTTCTCCGAGCTCAGCGCCGCCGATGTGATGACGCCGCGCGTGCGCATGGTCGCCGTGGACGCGGAGCACCACGCCGAGGACATCATTACTCTGGCCATCCAAACAGGATTCTCCCGTTTCCCGGTGATCGGCCGGGACCGCGACGAGATCTTGGGCGTGTTGCACGTCAAGGCGGCCTTTGCCCTGCCCATGGAACAACGCACGACGCACCTTGCCACTTCTCTGATGCATGCACCATTACGGATCCCCGAATCCATGGGCGTTGAATCACTCTTAGGACTACTGCGCCAGCAGGGCCTGCAGGTCGCCATCGTCTCCGATGAACACGGCGGAACCGCCGGAATCGTCACTCTCGAGGATCTCGTGGAGGAGATCGTCGGGGAATTGGAGGACGAACATGACAAGGTCCGTGTCGGTGTCGTGAAAACCGGACGATCAGTGATCTTTGATGCCTCTCTGCGCCCGGACGAGCTGCTGGACCGCACCGGGATTAAAGTTCCGGACGGCGAGCAATATGACACCCTGGCAGGTTTCGTCACTGACCAACTGGACAGAATCCCCGAACTCGGCGACCAAGTGTCCCTCTCAGAGGGCACCCTGCGCGTTGAACGCGTATTGGGAACCCACATCGAGCGCTTGAAATTCACTCCGTTGGACCCTTCCCGGAGCGAACACGACCAGATCATCGAGAACATGACCCAGGACCTAACCCATGAGTGAATATCTTCCCGGAATCATCTGGCTCGTCGTGCTGCTGGTCATCAACGCCTTCTTTGTCGGCGCGGAATTCGCCGTCATATCCGCCCGCCGTTCGCAGATCGAGCCCAAAGCTGAGGCCGGTTCCAAGGCAGCGAAAACTACCCTCTGGGCCATGGAACATGCGACATTGATGCTGGCCACCAGCCAGCTGGGCATTACCGTGTGTTCCTTGGTGATCTTGAATGTCTCCGAGCCCGCGATCCACCATCTGCTCGAAATCCCGCTTGGCTTAACCTCCCTGAGCGCGGAGACTATCGGCATCATCGCGTTCATCGCGGCGCTACTGCTGGTCACCTTCTTGCACGTGGTGATCGGCGAAATGGTCCCGAAGAACATTTCCTTCTCGGTACCTACACGTGCAGCCCTGATCCTGGCTCCGCCGCTGGTCATGGTGGCCCGCATCGTCAAACCGGTGATCTGGAGCCTGAACGGCATCGCCAACGCCATCCTGCGCCTCTTCCGGGTGGAGCCCAAAGACGGGGCCACGAGTGCCTACACCCTGGATGAGGTGGCAGGCATCGTGGAGCAATCCACCCGTGACGGGATGCTCGACGACGTCAGCGGCACGCTGAGCAAGGCGTTTGAGTTCACCACCAAGAAGGTCTCCGATGTTGAGGTTCCACTCCGTGACATGGTCCTGTTGCCGGAGGGTTCTTCCCCCGCCGACATTCAGTCTGCGGTGGCCAAACACGGGTACTCCCGCTACATCCTTGTGAATGCTGACAGGGAACCTGTTGGTTACCTGCACCTGAAGGACGTCATGGACTTAACCACGGCCCAGAAGCTTTACGAGGCGGTTCCGGCGAAGCGAATTCGAGCATTGGCCTCCACGTTCAGCGGTCATGAGCTCGAAGATGCCTTGGCGGTTATGCGCCGAACCGGTGCCCACGTGGCAAGGGTGTTCGATGCGGAGGGGAACACCACAGGTGTGCTCTTCCTGGAGGACATCATCGAGGAACTGGTCGGCGAGGTGCAGGACGCCACCAGCGCCTAAGTAGCACGGGCGAGACACCGGCGGGGCTGCAACCTTTCAAGGTTGCAGCCCCGCTTTTTTCGCTCGATTCCCCAAGGCTCTTGCCAGGGCCAGTGGCCAGGGTGGATCTCCTGTTCTAGGGAACGGAAATTTCGCGGAGTTGTTGTGATGCCTTTCTCCAGGCGTTCAGTTGATCTTGACCCGGAGGTCTTTCTGGGCTGGTTGCCCAATCTTCTAGGACTTTTCCGCCAGTGGATTCTCCTAGGAACTTGATGTCACGCTTTTTTGGACTCGGTAGCCATTTTGGCGCCGATTTGTTCGGCGTGCGGAACGTCGGCGATTTCTGTGAGGTAGGCCTGCGCGAACCTATCCGCCGTTGATACGGCTGCCTAGGACCCCCTGGTAAGTGCAACGGTTTGCGAACTACGCTACAGACCACAATCGAACGGGACCATCCCTCACCGGGTGGATGGAGAGCCGTTCTGTCCTTCACCCGAGCTGCACTTCCTGATTTTCACGGGAGCGTCAGCACGAGTTAAACAAGAAGTCCGCCTTACCCACCACAGCATGTGGTGGGTAAGGCGGACTTCTTTAGTCGCCTATCGACTGGTGGTCCACGCGAGGACTACATGTGCCAGAGTGCTACATGTGCACGGCTGCAACACCTGTGGGCACTGCTGCGTCGGCACGGCGTCGGTACATCAGGGCCGTCACGATGGCACCAACCACCAGCAATACGGCGCAGGCGAAGTACGCACCCGAGTAACCGCTGACGAGGGTTTCCAGTTGCCCCTTGCCGCCGTCGATGGCCGTAATGGTTGCCCCGGCAACCAAGGTGTTCAACACGGCTAGGCCGATGGAGCCACCCAGCTGCTGCGATGCGTTCACGGCGGCGGATGCGGCGCCGGCATGATGGCTGTCAACACCCAAGGTGCCTACGCTCATGGCCGATGAAATAATGGCACCGAGACCAAGAGCAATGATGAACATCGGCACAGCCACGTGCAGAGCGTAGCTGCTATCAGCCTTGGCCGACATCAGCAGGACCGAGCCAATGGCGGAGATCATCATGCCGGCCGGAACCAGCACCTTTGCGCCCAGCTTGGGCATGAGAACCGAGGTAGAAACTACGGCAGCGATCATGATGCCCAAGCACAACGGCAGCACGGCCAGGCCCGTTTGCAATGGGGTGAAACCGAGCACAATCTGCAGGTAGTACACCAGGTACAAGTTCACCCCAAAGACTACGGCGCCAGATACGAAGATAGCGAGCATGGAGGCTCCGCGATCCCGGTCCAGCACAATGTGCAGCGGCAGCAACGGAGACTTTCCCCTGCGTTGGATCATGACGAAGACAACCAGCAGAATCAGGCCGGCGGCCAGGAAACCCCAGGTGCGCGCGTCAGCAAAGCCGTGCTCTTCAGCATTGGTAAACCCGAAGACCAGTGCAAAGAAGCCCAAGGAGGCAAAAATCGCGCCCGGAACATCCAGCTTCACGCCGCGCTCACGCATTGTGGGGGCGATGGCAATCAGGCCAACAACAAAAGCAATGGCAGCAAATGCAATGTTGACGTAGAGGGTCCAGCGCCAAGAGAGCGTTTCCGTCAACACGCCACCGAGCAGCAGACCCACAGCGCCACCGGCACCGGCGAGAGCACCGAAAATACCAAAGGCCTTGCCGCGTTCTGCGGGATCGGTGAAAGTGGTGGTCAGCAAGGAAAGAGCCGCCGGAGCCAACAGGGCTGCGAAGATACCTTGCAATACGCGCGCGGCCAGCAGGATCGCGAAAGTGGGGGCAGCGCCACCGAGTGCCGAGGCGACGGCGAAACCTACCAAGCCAATGAGGAAAATCTGCTTGCGGCCCATCAGGTCAGCAATACGGCCTCCCAACAGGAGCAAGCCGCCAAAGGCGAGAGCGTAGGCCGTGATGACCCACGGTCGGAGTGTGTCCGAAAAGGCAAGTTCAATCTGGGCGCTGGGAAGCGCCACGTTCATAATGGTTGCATCAAGCACCACCATGAGTTGGGACATGCCGATGGCCAGCATCGACCACCAGCGAAGTCCGACCCATTTTGAGTCAGGTTTGGAGTCCAGTTTGGAGCCAGGCCTGGAGGGTGGCGTCGGATTGACGTTTAGTGGTTGCGTTGCAGTGCTCATGTACCTTTTGCCTCAGTGTGAATATTGAAACCATCCCCTTGGAATAGCTATTCCGTTAAGCATATCGCATCCGGAACAGCTATTCCGCACTGCGTTGTCTCACGCTACACTTGATGTGACATCGCTTGATTTTCTCCTGCCATCGAAAGCTCCACCAGCATGCCACTGACCCCTTCGATTAAGAACCACTCCCCCGACGGCCAGAGTATTGGCGACCATAACGTCGTCGTCCTTAACGAGCGTGACCGAGCTTTGAACAACGCAGCCCACGAGCTCTTTTCCAGTAAGGGTCTCAGCGTGCCCCTGGCCGATATCGCCAAGGCGGCAGGGGTGGGGGTGGCAACCCTGTACCGGCGCTACCGCGACAAGGACCTCTTAATCCTGGACGTTTACCGAGAGCATCTTGCCTACGGTGAGCAATTGTCGATTGACGCCAACGGCCACGAGGACCCCTGGGAAGGATTGATCTACTTCTTGACCAAGTCCACGGAGCAATTTCTGCGCGATCACGGCATGCGTGAATTGATTCTGGGCGGCTATATTGGCGGAGTCGGCTGGGCGCGAGGCTCCTCCCACCAAGAGCTTCACGAAGTCCTAGACGCACTCCAACATCGGATAGCGCATCAGCTTGAATTCTTGGTGGCACGGGCCAAGGAACAGCATGTGGTCCGCGACGACTTTGAGCCCACGGATATTCTCCTGATGTCAGCCATGGCGCACGTGGCAGCGCCCGTCAAGGCATCAGGTTGGCCCGTTTCCGCGCAGCGAGCCTTGACGCTGTTGATTGAGGGCATTCGCCCACCCGCAGAGGCCAGCGCCGCCAGCAAATAGCTTTGGCTGTCACTGCCGATACGGAACCCAAAATTATGGGACACTCCAAACGCGTCAGAGAGAACGCTAAAGTCACCAAGGGCGAGCCCACAGCCGCAACGGTCGCCCCGCACGATGAGCTCACTGGCCGCCAATATACTCTCGCGACCAGCACTGCAGTAGCTTCGAACATTGACCAGCATGGTGCTGCTCGGCCCCGGGCCATGCTGGATTCTGTGCCGGCATTCAGCGCCCCACCGTCACATCAGCAAACTCTCCCGGATTGGAATCGCGCCAGACCATTGCCTGTCGCTTCAGCACAATGGAGGCTGCCAGCACTGCAGGAACCACGGACATATGGGGCAAGGACCCACGCGAGCCCCACCGCCGGCCTCCTCAGTTGGCTGAAACAAGGCTATAAACAAGCCGGGGTGATCATGGGGTAATCAGAACGGAACAGCACCTTGGTCCGCAGCATCGTATTGGCGTACTGCACCAGGATGCGCGGGAAGTACTTCAGCGACCGGCCCGAGAGATCGATGTAAACCTTGGTATTCCTCGCCGCAACGGCCAGCGCCTCATCCTGTCAGGGAAATGACGGGTGGGCCATGATTTGACCACCGATCCGGACCTGCAGGAAGCCCTCCTGCAGGTCCGGCGCGGCACCGCGTTCATCGCCCGCAAACTCAACGAGCTCTCCGATAAACCGCTCGACGGCGACTCCCTCATTCCCTGCTAGAGCCGCCGACACCTCGGCGCACACCTCGGTTACAAGGCGCGTACGATCGCCCGTCTCATTGAATGGGCGGCGACTGGGGTGGAGACACCCATGCATTCCTCCCCCACCGCACGCAACCAGGAAATCGGCTTCGGCGCGATCCTGTCCTCCATCGCGCTACGTGCTCTCACCGATCATGCCGCCGTGCACCTCAAGGTGGAATGGCGCGAGCTGCCCGATAACAACTGGTCAAACCAAGTCAAAGCCGCCAGGGCCGCACCGTGCCCGCCAGTGAAACTGGCTGGACGCGCAGCCGCGCAGTCTGGCTGCACGCCGTCGACTTTAACAACGGCGCCACCGTGTCAGATATCCCCGCACCCATCCTCGAACGACTCCTGGCCTTCATCACTGGCGCATGGAATACCCGCGGCACCATCACCAACGCACCTAAGGCTCCCGACTGGATCTAACTTGGTGACAATCTGAGGATAGGGTGGCTCTAGGTCCGCCGACGCATCACTGCGGTGGCGGACCTTTGTGCGCTGGCAACAGTGCCGAACTTGCCAGGCAAGATGTTCTTGTGCCCAATTCTCCACTGAACGGATGCAATCCCCATGCCTCACTTTGACCTCGTCATCATCGGCACCGGCTCCGGAAATTCCATCCCGGGCCCAGAGTTTGATCATTGGAACATTGCCATCGTGGAGGACGGTCATTTCGGCGGCACCTGCCTAAACGTCGGCTGCATCCCCACCAAAATGTTCGTGCATCCGGCGGAGTTGGCCGACGCCGCCCGCCACGGCAGGGCGCTGGGAATCGATGCCCAGCTGAACTCCGTGGACTGGCCGGGAATCCGTGACAGGATCTTCGGGCGGATCGACGCCATCGAATCCGGCGGCAGGCAATACCGCGAGGGTCCCGAGTGCCCCAATATCACCGTCTTTGCCGGGCGCGGGCGCTTTTCCGGACACAAGGAGCTGCACATTGACCTGCACGACGGCGGCAGCACCCACGTGACCGCCGACAGATTTGTTCTGGCTGCGGGTTCGCACGCTGTGGTACCGGATACTCTCGGCCTCGCCGATAGCGCCACCCAGACCGCGGCCGTCTTTCATACCTCCGATTCGATTATGCGATTGGAAACGCTACCCGCCAGCATGGTCATTTTGGGCGGCGGCTATATTGCAGCCGAATTTGCGCACGTATTTTCCTCCTTTGGCGTGCACGTTACCCAAATCGCGCGTGGGAAAAGGCTGCTCAAGTCTCAGGACGAGGACGTCTCGGTCCAGTTCACGAAGGAGGCCGCGGCGCGCTATACAGTCCTGCTCGAGACCAAGGTGAGTAGCGTGGCGGACACGGCGGACGGCGTCGAACTTCAACTGAAGGGGCCAAACGGGCCGCAATCCTTGACGGCTGAGGTGTTGCTGGTGGCCACAGGGCGCAAACCCAACGGAGCCAACCTGGATGTAGAAAAGACCGGGGTCGCCCTGGACGGACATGGCCGGGTGGTGGTTGATGAGCATCAGCGCACGGACGTCGACGGTATTTACGCGCTGGGCGACATCTCCTCCAAATACCAGCTCAAGCATGTCGCCAATCACGAGGCCAAGGTGGTTAAGCACAACTTGGCGCACCCAGAGGCGCTCATCAGCTCAGATCACCGATTTGTTCCGGCCGCGGTCTTCAGCGATCCGCAGATTGCCTCAGTCGGGATCACCGAGGCGCACGCCATCAAGGCCGGAATTGGGTATGTGGTGAAAGTGCAAAATTATGGCGACATTGCTGCAGGTTGGGCGCGCGAGGACTCCGGTCATTTCCTGAAGGTCCTCGCCGACCCCTCCACTGGCCTGCTGCTGGGCGCACATGCGATTGGTCCGGAGGCGGCCACCATCATCCAGCCGCTGATTCAGGCCATGCATTTTGGCCAAACCGCCCATGATGTGGCTAAGAAGCAGTACTGGATCCATCCCGCCCTGTCTGAACTGGTGGAGAATGCGCTGCTGGGCCTGCCGGAGGCTACGGCTTAGAGCAGTCCAGCCACCCGTTGTACGCCTGCCCGGATCTGCGGAATGGAAGCGGCGCTAAAAGATAAGCGGATGAAGGGTGCGGGCGGCTCGTCAACAAAGTACTGTTTGCCGTCGCCGATCAGCACGCCTGCTTGGTGGGCCGCAGTGGTCAATGCCGTGGAATTACTGCCTTCGGGAAGCTTGACCCAGAGGTGGATGCCGCCGGTGGGAATGTTTGGCACCTTTGCACCGGTCATGGAGGTGTGAATCTCCTCCACCATGGCATCACGGCGCTCCAGCAATCCGGCGCGCAGTCGTGTCACGTGGCGCGGCCAGGCGGAGGAGGTCAGCAAGCCCAGCGCGATTTCTTGTGTGAGCGGTGGCACGCACATGTCATCGGCAATACGGGCGGTGCGCAGACGTTCCCCTGCCGGGCCTCTTGCAGCAATGGCACCCACGCGTAATCCTGGTGCGGCAGGCTTGGTCAAGGTGGCGATCGAGACTACATGCCCATCCGGATCCTGGGTGAATAGTGGCGGCGGAGCGTTTCCATCGAGGGACAGGTTTCGTGCCCAATCGTCCTCGATGATGAAGGCACCGTAGCGCTTCGCCAAAGCCAGCACCTCCACGCGACGTTCGGGACTGAGGATGGCACCGGACGGGTTCGCGTAACAAGGCTGGAGATAAATGAGCTTAGCGTGCGTGCGCTCCAAAGCATCGGCGAGTTTTGCCGGAATAATTCCGTGCTCATCGGCCTGCACTGCGGCCAGATTCAGGCCGGCAGACTGTGCGGCGATGGCTGCCCCGGGGTAGCTGGGGCTTTCGGTGATGAGCGTTGAGCCTGGATCGGCCAAGGTGCGCATCGCAAATACCAGCGACTGCTGCCCGCCCGGCATGATCAGCATGTCCTCTGGTTCCGCGCTGAGCTGCCCGGCAAATGCACGACGCAATTCCGGCAGTCCCATGGGCGGAGCCATGGTCCACGCCCGGTGGCTTTTTGCGCAGCGCACGCCGAGCGTGCGCAACTCATCGAAGGGCTGCAGCTCGGGAGCCAGATAACCCCACGATAATTGAACGTGACCGGATGTGCTCTGTGAATGGAGCCGTCCAGCACGTACCGCGTCAACACGGGAACGGCCTAGGGTGGAAGATTGCCAGGCGTAATCGGGTTCGGCTAGATGGTTGCGGCTAGATGTGAAGGGCTGCTCCGGATGCGGCAGCTCGTTCGACTCCACCCGGCCGGCAACAAAGGTGCCACGGCCTGGCTCGGCCCTGACGACCCCCAGACCCGAGAGCGTGCTGATGGCTTGGGTAATAGTCACGGGGCTGGCGCCATAGGTCTTGGATAGCTGCCTGACGGAGGGCAGCTTGTCCCCCACCCGCATCAAGGCCGCCTGCTGCTTGAGCAGCTCAGAGATATCGGCGGCCCTGTTGTTGATCGACATAAGCACCAGTCAATAACGTTACTGTCGAAAGTCCAACACAGTGTTACTCAACGTTTCGGGAACTTTGGAACATGTCATGATCCGGAATCAGGAGAATTGGTCCTCAATCATGAGAAGACGACAAGTCCATAGATGGCGAAGACCGCCAAATGGGTGGCTCCGTGCATGGCTGTCACCTGCTTCGCAGCGAAGGTGCTAACCGAGAGCAGCAGTGTCACGCCGAGTAGCAACAGGTTGGCCGGCGACTCGGCCAGAACCACATCTTGGCCCGTGAGCATCCCGATCAAGAGCACTGCCGGGATAGTCAGGCCTACGGTTGAGACGAGAGCACCATGGCAGAGATTGTTGACTCGTTGCCCTTCGCCCGCCAAGGCGGCACGCACAGAGGTGATGGATTCCGGGAGGAAGACGATCATGGCGATGAGTAGGCCCGAGAGCGCAACGGGAGCACCTGCGCGGCCCAGGCCGTCGTCCAAAAGAGTTGCCATATCGTGCGAAAGCAGCACGATCGGCAGCACCGTGACAAGCAACAGAACCAAGCGCAATAAGATCTCCTTTCGGTGCTTGACGAAGATCGCCGCAATCGGCGTTGCATCGGAGGACACCACAGGGGAAGACGAGATCGCAGCTGAGGAGGAGACGTCGTCGTCCTTGGTTGTGGATCTTGATTTGGCACTGATTTTGGGGGCAAACAGTCCGGGATCGACCTCGGTGAAGTCGCCAGCCTGGGCGCCCATCTGGCGGACAAGAAAAAATGCGTACAGACCAAGGGCGAGCACGATGACGGGGATGCTCTGGCCAGATGTGTACGAACCATCGCGACCGATGAGGGCTGGAAGGGCAAAAGCGATCGAGGTGAGGACGATGATCATGCCGAGGTAGGCGGAGGTGCCGGTTCGGTTGTGTTTGAGGGAGCCGTGCCTGAGCCCGCCGAGCAATAGTGAGAGGCCGACGACGGCGTTGAGGATGATCATGGAAACGGCCATCACGGAGTCGCGCGCGATGGTGGCGTGCTCGCCTGGGCCCAGCATGACAGCGGAAATGAGGACCACTTCGATCAGTACGATCGAGAGCGTCAGGACCAGTGAACCGTAGGGGTCACCGAGACGGCGGGCGAGATGCTCGGCCTCATGAACCACTCCGAACGCGCAGACCAAGATGACGGCGACAATGGCCAATAGCGCGGTGACAAGCAGTGGTAAGGGCACCGGTGGATTCAGGAGTGGGCCCAGGAACATCAGGGCTGCGACTGCACCCCAGCCGACAATTATTCGGCCGATCGCGACGGGGGTGAAGATTGAGCCTTTGGCTGCTGCAAGCATGGGTTCAAACCTGTTCTACGAGGTCGTCCCCGAATCAATTGAACAAACGGGCCGTCCCGTTCGTGATCCTGTGTGTCTTGGCACTGTAGCTCCAAGGCATCAACCGGCGTCTATTCGTGGCGGGTTAAGAAGACTTGCGGTCAATGCGGCTAACTTTCTCAGCATAGGACAGCCGGGTTGTGGGGGCCAATCAAACTGGTAGTTGCTCTGCGGTGCTGCTCTGTGGTGCTGCTCGAAGTCGTAATCGGAGGACGGGCTCAGATGAGGCAGTGCACAAAATCCCAGCCGCGTGCATCTCTGCAGCGAAAATTTTGAACTGGTGTGTCATCTGCAAGTTAGAACTGACCGTCGGCCATGGTCTCCGGATCCAAATCATCCGCACCCCGTGCTGGGTAGTGCAAAAGAATCTTGTATCGCATAGTCAAGGCTAGGTCCGCCGATGTGAACTGAGCAGGATACGGCTCCCGGAGTGACAATGGAGGCTTTGATTGGCAACCAACAACGCCCGCGACCATCGCCGCACCACCGCCCGACCCACCGCCCTACCCCACCGCCGCACCAACCGCGAATCCACTCCAAGCGGCTAAGCTAGATGTGGCCAGATATCGGGCCCGAGGCGGTCCGGCTTCGACACCCACGGAGGAAAGTACCCCATGAATACTTCACGCATGAACGTCGAGTCGTTCAACCTTGACCACCGCACCGTCGTTGCGCCGTATGTGCGCGTGGCCGACCGCAAGCAGTTGCCGCATGGCGATGTCTTGACGAAGTATGACGTTCGGTTCACTCAGCCCAACGTGGCTCATCTGGACATGAAATCCGTCCACTCCTTGGAGCACCTTTTCGCCGAATGCTCACGTAACCACTCGGATGCTGTCATCGACTTCTCTCCTATGGGCTGCCAGACAGGCTACTACCTGATCCTTGCTGGCGAGCCAGATCTGCCGGCCGTCATGGACCTGATTGAGGCCACGCTTAAGGAAGTTCTGGAGGCCAGCGAAGTGCCTGCCGCCAATGAAATCCAGTGCGGCTGGGGCGAAAGCCACTCTCTCAGCGGCGCCCAAGACGTCGCCCGGACCTTCCTCGCCAAGCGCGACGAATGGGCGCAGGTCACCGCGTGAGCTCTTCTGTTGTGAACGCTAGTAATCCCGCGGGGCTGAATCGCGCGCAGGGCAGTCCCGCTGAGGTTATTGTCATCGTCGCTATGGAAGAGGAATTAGCTCCCTTCCTCCAGCTAGCCGAGTCGGTGGCTGAGCCGGTCCAGGTAGGTAACTCCATCCACCGTGCGAGCGTTATCAACGGCCATAACATCTTGCTGGTTCACGGCGGCATTGGGCTGGTGAACGCGTCCGGCGCGGCGACCTCTGCTCTGCTGTTGACCCAGCAGAAGAACGACGGCGCGTCCCCTCCCCTGGTGATCAGCGCCGGCTCAGCCGGTGGACTGGGTGACGACGTCAAGGTCGGCGATGTGGTCATCGGCACCGACACGATCAACGCCGATGCCGACGCTCGCGCCTTTGGCTACCAGCTGGGTCAGGTTCCCGGCATGCCGGTGTCTTACCCGTTGCCGGAGGCGCTCATGGCGCTCATTGATGCCACGCCGAAGTCGCTCGCGTCCGCAGGAGAAGGAATGGTGAACACCGTCCACCACGGGCTCATGGTCTCCAGCTACAAGTTTGTGGGCCACGACCGGGCCCCAGTCATCAAGGACCGGTTCGACGGCGTGCTCTCCACGGACATGGAATCGTCTGCGATCGCACAGACTTGCCACGTGTATGGCGCACCCTTCGTAGCCATCCGCGGGATTTCCGATCTATGCGGACCGGCATCCGACGCTGATTTTCTGACCCATGTGGACGACGCCGCGGAGCGTTCGGCACAGATTGTGCTGGCAGTCATTGATACATGGTTTACGGCTGGCTCACCCCGCCCGTAAACCGGACAATGACTGCGGTGATCTGTTCAATGAAGTCGGCGACGGGTTCACGTTCGCTGGGTTCGCTCTGCACCCGTTGCACCAGCGCTTCGGTGATCCCACCAATCAGGACCAGGCTGGTCAGCCCGCCAGGAGCGGAGCTGATCAGCCCGGCTGCGGCAAAGTCCTCGAAGGCGTCATCCAATGCTGCTGCCAAACGGCGAATCGTGAGACGGCGTTGTTGTTCCAGCACCACGGAAACGCCCACCGTCTCTACTTCCATGACCCTTGCTTTGCGATCATCCGTTAACATCGGGCCCAGCACCTGTGCAACAAGAGTGCGGGTGGCGGTCAAGAGGTCCTGCCCCGGATCGATCGGCCGGGCATCGATAGCTGCCAGCACCTCTTCATTGAGGTCGAGGTAGAGTCGCGTCAGCAATTCGTGGTGGTCGGCGTAGAGCTGATAGAAGGAACGGGTGGAGACCTTCGCGAGTCGGCACACGGCTTGAACGGGCGTGGCTGAGTAGCCTGCGGTGCCGTAAAGCTCCAGTGCCGCATCGAGCAGCCGCTGCCGGCGGTCCTGATCGCGCTTGAATCGGTCGGTCCCATGCCACATTTCGGCTTCTGGGTTGAAGTCTGCGGTCATCTCAACTGCCCCTTCTGCATTGAAAACAGATATTTTCAGTGTAATACTGCTCACATGCCGTACCTCGTAAAGCCCGAGCACCTCGCCCCTGCGGTTCTCGATCCTATACCCGTCAACGACGCCCTGCCGCGTACCGCCGTCATTGGCGCAGGTTCCTCCGGCATCACCGCAGCCAAAGCGTTGTATGAGGCTGGGATTCCCTTCGACTGTTTCGAACAAGGCAGCGCCCTAGGTGGCAACTGGCTGCTGGACAACCCCAATGGGCAATCCGCCTGCTACGAAACCTTGGAAATCAACACCTCCGGCGCCCGTATGGCGTTTTCTGATTTCCCCATGCCTGCACACTACCCACCGTATCCGCGCCACGAGCAGATCTACGCCTACTTTGAAAAGTATGTGGACCACTTTGGCTTCCGCCACACCATCACTTTCAACACCACGGTTCAGGACGTCAGCCGAGATGCCGACGGCGGCTGGCTGGTGCGCATCAAGGGCCCGCAGGGAGAACATGCACAGAAGTACGACGCCGTTTTGGTCGCGAATGGTCATCACTGGGACCCGCGCTGGCCCGAACCCACCTATCCAGGAACCTTCGACGGCGAACAAATCCACGCTCATGACTACCGTTCCGGTGATCAACTACAGGGCCGCGACGTGGTGGTTGTTGGCGCAGGAAACTCGGCCATGGACATCGCGGTCGAAGCGTCCCATAGGGCCAACACTGTGTCTTTGTCCATTCGCCGCGGACAATGGGTGCTACGCAAATTCCTGCTCGGCAAGCCCAGCGACCAGGTGGCGCTGCCCGGTTGGCTGCCATGGTGGGTCACGGGTGTTCGGCTGCGCATTGGCGCCATCACCTCAGGCGGTCTGCGCAAGTATGGGCTGCCCCAACCTGAGCACAAACCGGGGCAGTCCCATCCCGTGCAATCGGAAGAGATCCGCAAACGTCTTGCCGCCGGCAAGGTGACGGTCCGCCCGGGCATTGAGCGCTTTGACGGCGATGCCGTGGTATTCCTCGACGGCACCCGCACCCCTGCCGATCTGATCGTCTGGGCCACCGGATATAAGGTCACTTTCCCGTTCCTTGACCCGGCCCTGATCGCTGCGTCCCAGAACGATCTCCCGCTCTTCAAGCGCACCGTCCATCCGGATCTGCCGGGGTTGTATTTCATCGGTTTGGTGCAGCCAGTGGGTGCGGTCATGCCCCTGGCCGAGGCCCAGAGTGTGTGGATCGCCGAAACCTTGGCCGGACGCTACGCACCCCCGCGGGTTGCTGAGATCCGGAAGCAGATGGCCAAAGACCACGAGCGCAACAAGCGCCAGTTCTATGCGTCCCCGCGGCACACGATGGAAGTGGATTTTGACCATTACCTGTGGGACCTCGACCGAGAACGACGGCGTGGCTATCAGCGCGTAGCTAACGGCGCCCAGGCGTTCCCTCGGCACGGAGACGATCGGTCCAACGATGATCGGAGCCAGCCATGACCAAGACGAACAGCTCGAACAGCCCACACGGCCCGCACAGCCCAGCAAAACTCAGCGGAAAAGTTGCGGTGGTCACCGGAGGTGGCAACGGGATTGGGCGTGAAATTGCCCGTCTCCTTGCTGCGCAGGGCGCCAAGGTAGCCATCGGTGATCGCGACGGTGAAGCCGCCCGGAGCGCTGCCCAAGGACTTGCGGGGACCTTGCTCGGCGTCGACCTTGACGTCACCTCAGCACGGTCCTATGCCGCGTTCCTCGACACAGTTGAGGCGGAATTCGGAGCCATCGACATCCTCGTCAACAATGCCGGTGTGATGTGGGTGGGCAGCTTCGATGAGGAGAGCGAAGCTGCGGCGGAACGGCAAATAGCAGTGAACTTGCTCGGCGTCATCCGTGGCGTGAAGTTGGTGGCTCCGGGGATGGTGGCGCGCGGTTCGGGCCACATCATCACGGTCGCCTCGGCATCCTCCATTCTCACCACACCCGGAGAAGCCAGTTACTCGGCCAGCAAGCACGGTGTCTTGGGCTATCTCAAGGCGGTGCGCGAGGAACTCCACCGCTCCCCCGTCCAGATTTCCGTCATTGTGCCCGCCGTGGTGGATACTGCATTGGCGGCAGGGACCGGCACGGGAGCTTCGAAATTACTGGCGCCGGAGACCATCGCCGCAGCCGTGCTGCGCACCATTGAGCGTCCACGTTTTGAGGTCAGCATTCCGGGCTATCTGGGGCCGGTGGTCCGGGCGGTCAATATCTTGCCTGCCGCACTGCGGGATGGATTGATGCGGCGCCTTGTCCCCAATCAAGTGCGGCAAGTAGACCGCGGCGCACGGGCAGATTACGAATCCCAGTTCGGCGACCATGCGTAATGCGTAGGAAACTCACGTAAGAAGCCCAGCAGGAACAGACTCAGACGGAAAGGGACCAGAAGGAGAGCTGACGCGGGTCACTGTGGTGGGGACCGGCGTCGTGCCTGAACTATCCTGAAGGTTGCTGACAGCTACGGAATGGAAGATCTTTGACACTGCGCGTCCTCGTCCCCTCGGCCCAGTTTGCGCAAGCGATCCGGGGTCCGGAAATTGATGCAATCCTCTGGCATATTAACGACAGCCCGGAGGATGCGCCGGCCGCCGATGTCCTGGTCACGGAGCGGCCGCGGGAGTTCGAGAATCGGGCACGGGTGGGGAGCATCCCGGGTCTGCGCCACGTGCACCTACTCTCGATTGGCTCGGATTGGATCCTGGGCCACATGCCAGCTGCTGTCACACTCAGTAATTCTCGCGGTGCGGTGGAAGATGCCACAGCCGAGCACGGCATGGCGCTGATTCTCGCTGCACTGCGTGAGCTGCCGACGGCGGCCGTTCAGCAGCGCAGGCATGACTGGGCGCCGCTGTGGACCAGCTCGCTGCACGGATCGGTGGTTTTGGTATTGGGCTATGGCGGGGTGGGCAAGGAGCTCTTTTCGCGGCTGGGGCCCTTTCGCCCGGCCGCTTTAATTCCCGTTGCTAGCCGGGCCCGAGTCCTCGATGACGGGCGCCAGATCCACGGCACGGTGGAACTGCCGGAACTGCTTCCTCAGGCGGACGTAGTGGTGGTGACGCTCCCCCACAACGAGTCAACAGCCCACTTGGTGGATGCAAACTTCCTGGCCCGTATGAAAGATGGGGCGCTGCTGGTCAATATTGGGCGTGGTCCTGTTGTGGACACCGACGCGCTGCTAGCGGAGCTCAGTTCAGGGCGGCTGCGGGCTGCTTTGGATGTCACCGACCCGGAACCGCTGCCCGCCGATCACCCTCTCTGGGATGCGCCCGGCTGCCTCATCACCCCGCACATGGCAGGTAATACCGCTGAGTTCGTTCGGCTAGCCACGGAGATAACGGTTGAACAGTTGGGCCGGATCTCCCGGGGCGAGGCGCCGCTCCATCTGGTGGAGTGAGCGGGGCCGGTTCGAATCAGGGGAATAGCTGCAGCGGCGCTGGCTCAGCTGCGCTTCTCGATATCGTCCACCACCCACCGGCCGCCGTCACCGCTGCTGCCGCTGTCCCCTTTTCTGTCGCTACCACCGTCCCAGAGGACATTGACGGCCAGCGGTAACTGATGCGAGGCACTTTCCACAATATGCATGAGATAGCCAGCCGTGTTGGGAAACGCCACCAGATCTCCGGCAGCAACTCCGGCCGGAAACTCGAAGCGTCGGCGCAGCAACAGTTCCTCCTCGATGCAATAGGCCCCCACGAGAAATGCGCTGTCATTGCTTCGCTCCCGTCGCGGGTTCGTGGCGTGAACGAGCACTGGATCCAGCAGGAAGTCCGCTGACGTGGATCTGCATTGCGTCCTGTTCATATGCAAGCCCACCAGCGGGACTCCATCACTGCGGCGCTTAGCGAAGGCCACTTCGGCGAGTGTCAGCCCGCATCCGTCCAGCAACGATCGCCCAGGTTCGCAGCGCAACTGAATCTGCGCTGCGGTCAACGCTTGGGCCACGGAGTGCTCAGACTGAGCCGATTCCGGAACTGCGGTGAGGACCTGATCGAGCCACTCACCCCGGATCAGTTCCTGGTGATAGGGGTAGACGCCAGTGCCGAGCCGATCGGACTTCCAGGTGAGCGTTTCGTCCCCCTCCGGCAAGTCTTTCAACGTGGTCCAGAACCCCTCCCACTGTTTTCTGCTATCTAGATAGGACATCGGTATACCACCACCCATGTCCACAAAACGTGGTGCGTGGCCCAGCGTGCGCAACTGTTCGATGAGTCCGAGCGATTCCACAATCCCGATGGCACGGGCCTGCGCTTGGTAACCGTTGAGGTGAAAGTGGATGCCAGCGACCTGGACGCGACTCTTCAGATCACTGTCACCCATGACTTCCACCCACTGGTCGGCAGAGAGTCCAAAACGGGTAGCCGGAATCGATGAATGGGTGACAGCCAGCCGCAGCGCTACCTTCAGCGGTTGCTCCTCGGCACCCGCCAGTTCAAGTGCGTCACGCAATTCGTCGTCATTGTCCACGCTGATAATCACCCCGGAAGTGATTGCCAGTTTCAGCAATGCTGGGGACTTCACCGCCGCCGTAACGATGATGCTTTCTGCCGCAACACCTCTTTCTAGGCACTGCCGCAGTTCGTTCAAACTTGCCACATCGATACCGCAGTTCTCGCGAACGGCCTGGTCAATGGCTCCCATGGTCTTGTTGGCTTTGCGGGCAAAATAGATTTGAAAGTCGATTCCGTGGGCGGCAGCAGCCGAGCGCAGCTCTGAGACGTTGCGTCCCATGGGCCGGAAATCGTGAATATTGACCGGCGAACCGTGAGTCTCGATCAACTCCCTGCACTGCTGCGGATCATTGAGTAAATCCTCCATCCACGGTTCCAGCCGTGCTGTCAGCGGTGCGGTACCGTTCATTTTCTGGCGCATCATCACTCTTTCAGTACTGATTCTTCGGCTGGTGTGGGTTGTTTGAGGAGTGGCCCTGTGGCGGGTGACGGTTTTGCGGCATTCAGCGCAACGTGCCCGGCGATTCGCTGAGCCCACAGTCGGTGTTCGCCATGCAGAGAACGATTGAGGGTGTCGTGACCCAGCGTGGGGTCCTCGGTGGGGCGTCCCACGGCTGCCAACGACTGTGTTCTGGAACCGTCGGAAGCTATGCACGTTGCGTCCCGGTCGGTCAGTAGGCCACGCTCGCCAGGGCGGACCGAAACATGACCGTCCCGCAGCAGACCCAGGTATAAGCCACTCACGGGATCTCCGTCCGGGGCCGGTGCCCCCAGCACGCCGGGACTCGGAGTCACCGCGTCAATGAGCACTACGCCCGGTTCGGGCTCCTCACTGGCAGGAGTCATGTGAAGAATGCCGGAGTCGAACAGCGCCAGTAGTTTACGGGCAGTGAGTTCCGGTGGCCCAAAGGCGAAGCGTTCGAGGTTGCCAGCTACCCGTAAAAACTGTCGCCAATCTTGGCGGCTTCGCGAGCTTCGATCCATCACCGCAACCAACTCGGGATACAGACCTGACCACACCCGGGCCCACAGCCAACCCGTGGTGAGTGGTGCCAGAAAATGGTTGGCCAAAAGACTGTGGCGCAGCAGTTCCGCTGGTGCCCAGTCCTCTGGCAGCCAATCTTCTGTCGCCAAATTTGCCGGCCCAGGTGAGCTCGTCATGCACGCAGCGCCACTTTCAGCAGCTACGGACACACCAGTCAACGCAGTACGCCACAGCGTCACGGCACTCGTCTGCACACCCATGATCTGGGCACATTCTTGAGCACAGCGCAACAGAATTGCCCACAGCCCAGCCAACCGTCCGGCGTCGGACGTGGCTTGATGAGGCCTACCCCACTGCCACAACTGAGGCTTGAACCGCTCAAGGCAGGCAGTAATGGCGGGCGACACAGTCTCGCTCTTGGGGTCCATGAGCAGGCCACTGCGTGAGGCAAAGGTGATGCGCTGTGGCTCGCGTCCGCTGGGAATGTAACGCAATTTTCCTAGCTGCGCCCCGCTCGTGAGGCCCTGCCACGAGCCGCCGCGGCCTTCGGTGAGGAGCAGCGCCACGTCGTAGGCCGTCAGCGCGGCGCCGCGGATCCACACGCTTTGCTCCGGCCGGATAGCCGCGGTGGTCAAGGAGCTATAGTTGCCGATCAGCGGGTGCGGATTCAGCGCGCCTGGCAGGAGTTCGAGGGGCGGAGGTCGCCTAGGCGAAGCGTCGCCCAACCCATGCCCAGTTGCCAACAGCACCTCCTCATAGGTTGAGCTTCCGAAGGGTCCCTTGAGCATCCATTGAGTGCCCAACCGTTCGACGCCGGTCACGACGTAGGGACGGTGGCTCACGGTAACGTTTCCATGCTGGCGCAAGAACTCGAATTGTTCTCGCAGGTAGCGGCCTACCAAGGCCCGTGGCGGATACTTTTCACCGCTCAGCTCAGGCGCGGCATGGTGCACCCAATTAGCGAAGTTCTCGCTGGTGAGGCTTGAGGAGGCGTCCACAATGCCAGCGTTCACGTTCAGGCGCAGCGCCTGGGGCTGGGCTTCTCGCCACACACTGCCTGAGCCGGGAGGGTGTGGGTCGTAGACGTCCACCCGGATACGCGATCTTGAGCCGGGCGGGATCAGATCATGGAGTGCAAGCAGTGCGAACAAGCTTTTGGGTCCCCCGCCCACCACAGCAATTCGGATCATGAAGCCGTGACTTCTTCGGGGTTGGCGGCCTGCCCCGGCTCGGTTGCTGGCCCTGATTCTGGCTTTGGCTGTGGTTCCGGCTCAGGTTCGGGATCCGCATTCAAAGTGGCGCGCACCCACGCATCGTTGTAGACGGTTTCCAGATAGGGCACCCCGGTATCGTGAACCATGAAGGCAATGCGTTTGCCTGGTTCAAGGTCTGGCAGCACTTTGCCCATGGCAGCAACGATGGCCCCGGTGGAGGCCCCCGCCAGGATTCCTTCCCGGCGGGCCAGCAGCCGGCAGCCGCGCACCATCTCGATTTCCTCCATCGCAAAGACGAGGTCCGGCTCGGCTCCAGCAGCAAGTTCCGGCACAACACCGGCACCGAGACCGGGAAGTCGTCGGATCCCGGACTGCCCGCCAAAAAGAACAGAACCTACCGAATCCACTGCAACAATTTTGGTGTCCAGCTCATGTTCGCGAATGTAGTTCTGACATCCCAAGAGTGTTCCGGTGGTGCTGGTCGCGATGAACAGGTAGTCCAAGTTCCCGCCGGAACCGGCAATGATTTCGGGCATGGTGGACTCGAAGTGTGCCCGTGGATTGGCCGGCGAGCCATACTGGTTGCTGGTCACGGATCCAGGGTGTGCCACCAACAATTCCCGCACGCGGCGGCGGCGGGCGGCGAGTTTATTTCCGTCGGCAGGAGTCTCCACCAGATCGACCGTGGCTCCATAGGCCCGCATAAGTTCTAGTGCCACAGTGTTGGCATTTTCATCGACCACTGCCGTGAATCGCAGGCCTCGCACAACACACTGCCGGGCTAGGGCAATACCCAAATTTCCCGAGGTCGATTCAATGATCATGCCGCCAGGTACTAACTGGCCAGAACTGAGCAGTTCTTCGATCAAACCATTAGCCGTGCGCTCTTTAGTGCTGCCGGACAGTTGGAGCAGGTCAAGCTTTGCGTAGATTTGGGCGTCATGAGACTCGAAGAGTCGGCTCACTTGCACCGTCGGGGTCACGAAGGGATGAAGCGTTTCTGAACTACTCATATGCCTTTTCTCCCATTCCTGATCGATACTTCCTGATCGATACTGCCTTGTTACCGGCGAATATACCGAAACCACAAGCATCGAGATAGCCCCACGGGCCCAACACTAGTGAATCATGGCCTTGAGATACACGATGCCAACACCCGGAAGCGTCGTCACAAGCGCCGCCCCGAAGCGATAGTGCAGCTTGCGGGTCCATCTTCAGGAGCTGAGGAATCCAAAAAGAGCCAGCAAACTTACATCTACCCAGAGAGCAACCCAGACGGCGGTGTCGTCATCAACCAGATCCAAAACGCCGAAAAGGGCAATCGTTAAGGGAATAATCGCCGCCAGCAGAAGACCAGCCGAATGGCTCAGGGCGTACTTGGAAGATTCCATGAAACGCGGCGACCCCTCAGGCGTCTCGCTCAGATGGGTAACCACATTGGAGAGGAAGTGAGCAATCCAAGAAACGACTACAGCCAACAGTAAATGTCCATGGAATTGAAACAAAGCATAGCTGCCTTCATGGCTTTAGGCTTGGGTATGAGGTGGAATTTCAGCATCTCTCGCGTGTGCCGAGGAGGGGATTCTTGTGGCACTTGAAATCATGGCCAGCAAGCTATTCGCTCCCGCACTCAAGAGCGGATTCCTGTCACGTCCCCGGCTTACTGGAGTGCTGCGTCAAAGTACCGCGTCGAAACTGGTACTAGTCTCCGCGCCAGCCGGATTCGGAAAGACAGCTTTCTTGGCCGATTGTTTGGCTCAAATGCTCGATGAGGAGAACGCCTTAGCCTGGCTCTCTTTGGACGTCTCTGACCGTGATCCAGCGACTTTTTGGACCGGCGTCGTGACCGCTCTCCAAAAAGCAGTTCCCGGGCTTGCTGCAGGCGTGATGGAACAGTTGACATCATCGCCTTTGCCGGTTGAGCAGGTCCTCATCACCGTGTTGCAGGGGCTCGCCTCCTGGTCTGAGGTACCGGATGGTCAACGGCACGAGAAACTGCACGGCAGCGATTCAACGCCGGAGTCCGAGAAAGAGTCCCCAAAGCACGAGCTCTGGCTGATGATCGACGACTACCATTTAGCCGATAACCGTGAGATAGCTACAGGCATGGTTTTCTTGCTTGAGCTTCTTCCGCCTTCTGTGCATGCGCTCATCAGCACCCGCGCAGATCCGGACCTTCCACTCTCGCGGTGGCGGGCTCGAGAGGAGCTTCTGGAAATTCGCGCCGCGGATCTCCGCTTCACCGCCGAGGAAACCGTCGAATATTTCAACGCCGTGCACGGTGTTGATTTGAAGGCTGCGGAAGCGGCCGCACTCTCGGACAAAACCGAGGGCTGGATCGCGGCACTTCAGCTTGCAGGCCTATCGCTCAAAGGACACACGGACGTGGCTGGATTCATCGGCCGCTTCACCGGCGACGACCGGTACATCTTGGACTACCTCCTCGAGGAAGTGTTGGCACAACAGCCCGCGGAAATCCGCTCCTTCCTGCTTCACAGCTCCGTTCTTGATCGATTGACCGGTCCACTGTGCGACGCTGTGATGGGTGGCGATGCAGTCACCAGCGGGGTGAGCGGGGAGAGTATGCTCGCGGCCATGGAGCGAGAAAATCTCTTCCTGATCCCCCTCGATCATCAGCGCCAGTGGTACCGATACCACCGCCTGTTCGCCGATATGCTCCGTGCCCGGCTCCTCAGCGAAGAACCGGAACTGATTCCTCAGTTGCATGAGCGCGCGAGTCACTGGTTCGAAGGTGAGGCAATGGCGGCGGAAGCAATCGGCCATGCCCTCGCTGCAAAGAACTTTGATCGGGCCGCGCACCTTATGGAGATGGCCGCGACCCAAATTAGGCGCGAGCGGCGCGATGCCCTTTTTCTCGGCTGGCTCGATGAGTTGCCGTACGAGGTAGTGCGGCTCAGCCCGGTGCTGACAGTGTTCAGAGCCTTCAGCCTGATGGCGGCCGGCGAGCTCGACGACGTCGAACCTCACCTTGTCGAGGCCGAACGCACCATGGCCGCTGTCCCACAAGGAGATGACTCACCTTGACCCGCGGCGGCAAGACGGTGGAAGTCCTCAACACTGATGCCGAGGGACGCCTAGTCATGTGCGACGCTCTGGTGTTGGCTGTCGAGGCCGGGGTCGATGCCGTTGTGGACATCGCGACGTTGACAGGAGCGTGTCTGCGGACTTTTGGCACCGAAATTGCCGGGATCATGGGCAACAATGAGAGCATCCTGGCACAGGTGGAACTCGCTGCTCGGGCGGCGGACGAGCCCGTGTGGCGGTTGCCGCTGCCACCGCAGCTACGAGCCGATCTCAATTCCGATATCGCAGATCTGAAAAACATCGGCGGTGTTAACGCGGGGTCCATCACCGCCGGGCTCTTCCTGCAGCAATTCGTTTCCGGAAAACCGTGGGCCCACATCGACATCGCTGGCACCGCTCAGGCACCTGCCAGCAGCAGGTGGATCCCGCGTGGCCCTACAGCTTTTGGTACGCGGCTCCTTATTGAATTGGCCCTCACCTTCGAGCCGCCCACAACGCATTGGTTCTAGGGAAACTTTGAATCTGGGGAAACGCAGTGAACCTCAGGGCTAGTGTTTTACACGCAGCTTGTTGATGCCGACAACCGCAGCGGTGATGACGCAGCCCACGATAAAACCAGCTAAGCAGGAGAAGGCGGTGTTCACGAGCCAGCCCAACACCGCACCTGCGGAACCGGTGGCGTCGTGGACTAATATCTCCACATGATGAACGAAGCCATAAGGAGCATGCCAGCCCAGTTCGTCCATGCCCACCAGCAGCAAGTGGCCACCGACCCACAGCATCGCAACAATACCGACCTTACTCAGGATGGACATCAGAATCGGCATTCCCTTGACCAGTCCGCGGCCAACTTTGCGCGAAACGGTCGAGGTCTTGCTGGCCATGTGCAGGCCAATATCATCCATCTTTACGATCAGTCCAACTACACCGTAGACACCTACCGTCATGAGGAGGGCAATCAGGATCAGAATCAGCGTCCGGTTAATGAAGCTCTCATGGGCTACCTCGTTGAGGGAGATGACCATGATTTCCGCCGACAGCACCAGGTCGGTGCGAACGGCAGCACTGATGATGGTCTTCTCATCACGGACCCCGTCCTTTCCGTCAGCCCCATGATGTTTAAGGACGCCCATCGCCTCAAGGATCTTTTCAGCGCCCTCGAACACCAGATAGGATCCACCGAGCATCAAGATCGGTGTCAGAGCCCACGGAGCAAACTGCGAGAGTAATAGGGCGACCGGCAAGATGAAAAGCATCTTGTTCCGGATGGAACCCACCGCAATCTTCCAGATGATGGGGAGTTCACGTTTCGGTGACAAACCCGCAACGTATTGCGGTGTGACAGCAGCATCGTCAACCACCACGCCCAGAGACTTTACGCTGGCCTTGGCTGCGCCCACTGCAATGTCATCCAGAGACGCGGCGGTGACCTTCACCAGTGCTGCGATGTCATCCAGTAGTGCTACGAGGCCACCGGCCATACCAAAACTCCTTGTATTCTTCATTGTCACGTTGTCGCGTTGTCGTGGAAAGTCTTTTGAAGTTTACAACGCCGTGCCAGTTGCTAGTGATCAGCTTTTGCTGATGAAAGCCAAGAGTGCGGCATTGACTTCCTGCGCGTGTGTCCAGATTAGTCCGTGGGGAGCTCCTTCGACTTCCACGTACTTGGCGTCAGGCAGCGCCAGGCGAAACTTCCGGGCAGTGGCATCGATGGGGAGGATATTGTCTTTGGTGCCGTGCAGGATCAGTGCTGGTTTGCCACTGGCACGAACGGCCTCCACATCCTTGCGGAAGTCTTCAATCCATGCTGAAACGACGGCGTACGCGGCCACCGGTGCACTGGCGGTTGCCGTGTTCCAACTTGCCGTCACGGCTTCCTGGCTGATCCGTGAACCGAGGTTCTCATCCAGGTTGTAGAAGTTGACGAAGAAATTGGTAAACCAAGCGAAGCGGTCATCCTTGGCCGCGGCCTCGATGCCGTCAAAAACCTCCTGGGGCACGCCGTCGCTGTCCACCAAGAATGGCTCCAGCGAGGCTAGGAAAGCGAGCTTGGCGATGCGACCATGCCCATAGCTGGAGACGTACCGGGCCAGCTCGCCGGTGCCCATGGAGAACCCAACCAACACCACATCGCTCAGGTCAAGTGTCTCAATGACTGCGTTGAGATCAGCAGCGAAGGTGTCGTAATCGTAGCCGGTAGTGACCTTGCTGGACTGGCCGAAGCCGCGGCGATCGTAGGTGATGACCCGATAACCGGCCTCTAGCAGTTCGCGTGTTTGACGCTCCCAGCTGTGACCGTCGAGCGGATAGCCGTGGATCAACAGGACAGCCTGCCCGGTGCCGTGATCCTCGTAGTACAACTCGATATCTGTGCTGTTTTGCGTTCCCACTGTCACATAAGCCATTGTCTAGTTCCTTTGGTGTTCGGAGCCTGGAGGCTTGGACGTTTCGAGGCCAAGTCAGTTCCGGCAAGACGGTGATTGGTGATGTGTTCGAAAGCCTATTGCCCTGAGCCAAAACCCGCCACAGTTCGGGAAGTATTCCGCTCTTGGCCCAACGGTGCGACAGCACATGTTCAACGCTCACGGACCATTCACCAACAGTCCCCTGCCCTATTCCTTGACCGCTGCGAATCTCATGCAAACGCTACGAAAATGCTAGATAAGGCACTCCTGCTTGAGTCTGTGGACCCTGCTCATGGCAGCGTCTCAAGCCGACTATGATCATCTATAGTGCTCCGGAATTTCTGGCCACGGCCAAGCATTCTTCGAGCAGATCAGGGGAATCTACCGGTGGTTCTACGGGGTCACCACTAACGGGAGCGCTGCATGGGAAACCACTTTGAACGGTACGCCGAGGTCGCTGAAATCTTGGCGCGGCATGGTCTGGGCTCCCTCGCGACAAGGATTGGTTTGGGCCGCTTGCGCCTAGGCGCAGGACCGCGGTCCGGCGATGATCTCACCAATCCTGAACGGTTGAGACGGGCGTTGGAGGAACTGGGGCCAACCTTTATCAAGCTCGGGCAGGTGCTTTCCACTCGGCCGGACATTGTGCCACCGGAGTACCTTGGAGAACTGTCAAAACTTCAAAGCGAGGCTCCGCAGGTTCCTGCGCAAACCATCCGCTCGCTCATCGCGCAAGAACTCGGCGCTAGCCCCGAAGAACTCTTCAAAAATTTTAGCGATACACCTCTGGCAAGTGCCTCGATTGGTCAGGCACATGCAGCAACCCTGCATGACGGAACCGCCGTGGTGGTCAAGGTGCGTAGGCCCGGCGTCGTTGCCCAAGTTCAGGAGGATTTGGAAATCCTTAGCAATCTGGCAAAACAGGCGGGTCGAAATTGGGCGGCGTTGGCGGACTTCAACCTTGAGGCGATTACTACCGATTTTGCCGCAACGCTTCGTGCGGAACTCGATTACCTGCAAGAAGGCAGCAATGCGGAACGCTTTGCACGTAATTTTGCCAATGATTCAAGTATCCACATTCCGAAAATCTTCTGGGAGACCACCACATCCCGAATACTCACCATTGAGCGCATCTATGGCCACAAGATCGACGACGCCGAAATCCTGGCCTTGCCTGCCATCGAGCGGAACGCTCTGGCTGAGCTAGCAGCCAAGGCAGCCGTGAAAATGATTTTTGAGGACGGCTTTTTTCACGCGGACCCGCACCCGGGCAATTTGTTTGTTGAATCAACTGATTGCATAGCTTTGATTGATTTTGGCATGGCGGGCGAAGTTGGTGATGAACTCCAAGCACAACTCAGCAACTTATTGTTGGCTTTCAGTTTCAATGACCCCGACCGAATCGCTAGGGCACTGCTGGAGCTCTCCATCAACCGACCCGCCACGGATCGTGTTCATTTACGGCAAGACGTTTTACGCTTCATGAAGCTCTACCAGGGGCGGCAACTGGGACAAATCGAAATCTCACCCTTGATCACTCAACTTCTGTCCATATTGCGCAACCACCATCTGCAAATGCCCGGTGAAATGGCCATGCTGACCAAAATGATTTTTATGACCGAAGGCATGGGCGTGAGGCTAGACCCAGCCTTTAGCCTCGGCACTGTCATCAAGCCGTATGCCGGCAAAATCGCGTTAAGCCGCGTCCTTCCCCGTAACCTGCGGCGCAGCCTCTTTCAGTGGGGTATTGAGGCTGCAGATCTCGGTGCCAACCTCCCTGAGAAACTGCGGCGCCTACTTGATGTTCTGGACGACGGCATCGAGGTCCACTTGCGCTCGGATGAACTGGCTCCCATGATGACTCGTGCTGAGCGAATTGGTAACCGTTTAGTTGCCGGAATGATCGTTGCAGCGTTTATTCGAGGGCTGGGTGAACTTACAGCAGCTGATCGAGAAAGGCTGAACACGTGGCAAAATGCTCTGGTTGCTGGCGGGGTTGGGGCAGTGACGGCACTTGGCGGCTACTTGGCATGGACCGCGAAGGCGCAGCGACGGTAGTAATAATTCCTGTAGGGCAGGACCTTGGACTCTATTGGTAGTTTGCTAGCAAACCTAGGATCAAGCCATGACGAACGCACCAGCCCCACCCCAGGAACTACCTGCCAATGAGTGCTGGGCATTGCTTCGTAGCGTTTCGGTTGGGCGGTTAGCTCTCTGGGTCACCGACCATCCCGATATCTTCCCCATCAACTACGCAGTTGACCACGGATCTCTGGTGTTTCGCACCGGCGTTGGCGCAAAACGCGAGGCAGCCCTGAGTGGAACTCCCGTGGCGATGGAAGCTGACGGTGTGGATCCCAGCACTGGTGTCGCATGGAGCGTTGTGGTTAAAGGCGCTGCAGCGCTCGTGGAATCGACAGAGGATGTCTTGGATACCTTTTCGATCCATCTGTTCCCCTGGCAAGCCGGCCACAAGGATTCGTTCATCCGTATTACCCCTACCTCCGTTACTGGACGCAAGTTCACGGTGGTGGCACCGGCCCATTGGTGGACCGATCAAGCGACTGCACCCCATACAGCTACAGAGTGAACAGTACAGATACAGCCCCCGTCCAGTAATCACCTTCCCCTTTCAAAGGAACACAAGCCATGCAGCAGATCACCATCATTGGCAGCGGAAATATGGCACGCGCCCTTGCCGTCCGTGTGCTTCAAGCTAGGCATTCCGTGCAGATCTTGGGCCGAAACGGAGAAAAGACGCGTGAGCTTGTTGAATTTCTAGGAGCCGGGGCTCAAGGTGGCATAGAGGGGGCACCGATCGAAGGCGGCATTGTTTTTCTTGCGGTCCCCTATGAAGAGGCCAAAAAAGCGGTTGTCTTCTACGGAGAAGCACTGGCATCAAAGGTGGTGGTGGATATCAGCAACCCGGTGAACCTAGCCACCTTTGATAACCTCTCGACCCCTGCTGGAACCTCCGCGGCTGAAGAGATCGCGCTACACGCGAGCCCTGACGCGTTCGTGGTCAAGGCCTTCAACACCTGCTTTGCGGGCCCTCTGGAGGCTGGTTCGGTGTCGGGAAAGCCCTTAGACGTTTTCATCGCAGGCGACGCAGAACAGGCAAAGGTTAAGGTCAGCGCGGTGGTTGCCGCGTCAGGGATGCGTCCCATCGATGTCGGCCCGCTCCGACGGGCCCGCGAGCTCGAGGCCATGATGCTTCTGACCATGGGCCTTCAGGTCAGCCCCGAACATGAGAACTTCAATTGGGATACATCATTGAACCTTCTCCCCTAGGCTAGGTGGCAAAGCTATATGCCAAAGAATGAATAAGCCAGCCGGACAAGAGTGCGTCATACCAGCCGCCGGGTAGGGTTTACCTCCGGCCCAAATCCCAACCCCGGAGAGGAGGACAACGATGACAAAATTGGTTGCCTCCGATGCAGGGAAGGCAAACATAGTTGCAGCGCCAATCACGGTCTTCATCGTTGACGACCACGAACTGGTTCGGCGCGGCCTGCGGGAGCTACTCGAAGGCGAGGGGTTCAAGGTCATCGGCTCCACGGGTTCGGCATTGGAGGCCGCCAGACGTATTCCTGCTGTACATCCAGACGTGTGTGTTTTGGACGCGCGCCTACCCGACGGAACCGGCATCGAGGTTTGCCGTGACGTCAGGTCGGTGGATCCGAGTCTTCGTTGTCTGATTCTGACTAGTTACGACGACGAGCAGGCGTTGCGTGGTGCGGTCCTTGCCGGAGCATCCGCCTATGTCTTGAAGGAAATCGACGGTACGAACCTCCTGACCTCCATTCGCCGCACGGCAAGGGGTGAATCGCTTTTCAACGCTGAGCTCATGTCCAGCGTGGTTGGGGCTTTGGCCGAACCGGAAGGCGGGGATCCACGGATGGGCGCACTGACCCCGCAGGAAGCCCGTGTGCTCAAACTTATTGGACTCGGAATGACCAATCGTGAAATCGGCGCTGAAATGTTCCTTGCCGAGAAGACGGTCAAGAACTACGTCTCATCACTCTTGGCAAAGCTGGGCTTCGAACGCCGCACCCAGGCTGCAGTTTTTATTACTGACACACGGTGGCAGACCCCACCGGAACGTCATTTTCGTTAGTTGGCAGGCACACACCACATGAGCCGAGTGCCAGTGTGTTCGCTACTTTTGACTTCAAAAGTTTCCTGGAGAATTTCGGCTCTCTGGTCCATGTTTGACAATCCGCTGCGGTGCTCAGTCTCACCCACTCCCACTCCGTTGTCCTCGATGGTGACAGTGACGCCCTCCGGCGTCACAATAACGGACACTTCAATGGCGCTCGCCTCTGCATGCCGAACTGCGTTACTGAGCCCTTCGGATAAAACCGCCAGAAGGTGCCTGGAGGTGTCTTCGGAAATCGCAGAGTCTACGGGGCCGGCCAGATTCAATCGAGGGGCAAAAGAAAGTGGTTTCAGTGCATTACGAACCAACCGCAGGATTTTGTTGCTGAGTAACTCCGTCTCCCGGGAACTGACCCGCAAAGAATATATGGTGTTGCGCAAGTCTCGAATGGTCTCGTCCAATTCGGTGGTGACGGCCCGGATCCTGTCAGTAGCCGTCTTCTCATTCACAAACCGCTGTAAACTCTGGATACTCAGTCCGGCAGCAAAGAGCCGCTGAATGACCACGTCGTGCAGGTCCCGTGCAATGCGGTCCCGCTCGGTGAACACCACTAATTGTTCACACAATCTATGTGTTCTCGCCAATTCCAAAGATAAGGCGACATGCGATCCAAAGACGGCGCTCATTTCAACAACGATCGCTGAGTAGGAAGAAGATCCTAGCTCGCGTGCCAGCACCAATAAGCCCTGGTTGGCGCCTTCGGGGCCCAACGAAATGACAATCATGGGCCCAAAAAGTTTTCCGTCCACCTCCCCGATCAGACTGGTGGCATCATCGAACACGGCCGGGGCACCAGTTCGGAGCACCTGCATGATCGCCGGTGAGTCCAATGCCAAGGAGCGGTCCGCCAGCAGTGGTGCCTGAGCGCCAGCTGCGGCGGCAACATACAATCCGGTGCCATGGTCGGAGGGCAGCCCAATCATGGTCAGTGCCGAATCCGACTCAGCCAAGGCAGTAGCCGCAATCACCTCCAGGCTGCTGCAGGTGAGGTTGCCGTCGTCGTCCATCATGGGGCCGGTGACATTCATGCAGGCTTCCAGCCACTGCGAACGGCGCTTGGCATCCCGATGCAGCCGAACATTTTCGATGGCAACACCAGCCGCCGCAGCCAAGGCAACAGCCAATTCCTCATCTTCTACCGTGAAATCTTCACCGTCGGCCTTCTCGGTCAAATACAGGTTCCCGAAGACGTTTCCCCTCACACGCACAGGGACGCCGAGAAACGACACCATGGGCGGGGGGTGTTTGGGAACCCATCAGAGGAGGGGTGCTCGTGCAAATCGTGGAGCCGCAATGGTTGGGGGTGACTGATGAGTAGACCCAAGACGCCGTGTCCGGTAGGTAGCGGACCAATACGGCGGATCAATTCCTCGTCTATGCCGACGGTCATGAAATGACTCAGTGATTGATCTTCAGCTAATACGCCCAAGGCGGCGTAGCGAGCGCCCAAAAGCGTGCAGGCGGATGTCACAACCCGCTCAAGAACAGCGTCCGGGCTGAGCTCCTCAGCGACGGAAACGACGGCGGCCAGCAAGCCGCGCATTCTTTCCTGCGTCGAGATCAGTTCCCCAGCCCGGTCTACAAACTCCCGCAGTAAGTCCTCGATCCGGGCATCTGCAGCCGTCGGTCCCATTGGCTCAGTTTTTTGCGTACGAGCTTCCGTCACCAGAGCCACCTTTGATCGAACAACCGGCGTGCGTGTTGAAGCCTCAAGAGGCCTCTCGCTGGTCACTGGCTACCCCGAGTCAGCAGGGGGGGCGGATACCGGATCTTCCCCGGTGAGAAACACCGTGCGTGGATGGCTGTGATCAACCGTCAAACGATCTCTTCATTCACCGCACCGGCGCCTTCACGGCGTCCCGCTCACCGTGAACCACTAACACCGGGCAGCTGGCATGTTCAGCGCAGGCTGAACTGACCGAGCCCAGCAACATCCCCTTGAACCCACCATGACCACGAGATCCGACAATGAGCATCTGCGCCGATTTAGCGGATTCCATCAAGACTTGAGCGGGCTTGCCGCGAACGCAGATCCCACTAAATCCCTCTGGTTCGTTGCCACCAAAAGCCTCATGGACTGCCTCCTTTTGAATCTTGTGTGCATCTTCATCCGGGTTCCAGTCCGGGACTATGTAGGAGCCAAAGGCCGTCTCTAGATGCCATGCCGTGACCGCAGTGATGGTTGCATCCAGTGCCTGTGCTAGTGTTTGCGCCCATTTGAGAGCTAGGACTGACTCTTCGGATCCGTCGACACCAACCACAATGAGCGCCCGGTCCGCAACCTTGTTTGTTTCCATGGTTTCCTCCATCGACCGGTTTTTCCTGTGATCCCTAGAGTTCCATGATCACCGCCGTCAGCTGTCACTGCACAGGGCCAAAAGTCCCTAAAATTCGATCCTTGGCAGTGCCATTGTTAACATGACGGAGGTGTCCTTCCTGCGTCGGCCAGCCATTCCAGCATTCCAGCTGCGGTGGCTGGGCAGTGAGAAACCAGCCGACGGCGGCAAGACGGAGAGAATCATGGATATCCAGAATGAACCGGTCACTTTCATCGTGGGCGTTGACGGATCAGACTCATCCGTAGAAGCCCTGCGCAAAGCGCTCTGGTTAGCCGAACCCCTCGGCGCACAGGTCAAGGCCTTGACCTGTTGGAACTATCCCAGCGCCTACACCGTGCCCTATGCGTTGGGAAATTTTTCTTTCAAGGAGACGGCACAAAAGAGCCTCGACGACGCCGTGGAGAGAGCATTTGGTCTGGACTTGCCCCGAGACCTAACTACCCAGCTGATTCAGGGATCAGCCAGGCCCGTTCTCATTGAAGCCAGCAAGGACGCGGCCCTTCTGATTCTGGGACGGCGCGGATTCGGTGGATTCAAGGAGCTATTGATGGGCTCAGTGAGCTCTGCCTGCGCTGCCCACGCATCGTGCCCCGTCCTGATTGTGCGCGCACATGATGAATAGAGCCGCTCGGTACAGGCGGAGACTATAGGTGGAGAGGACAGGCGGACAGCATGGGAGCGTGATTGGCGGCTGCCCCCAATAAAGCTGGCGTAGGCTAGAAAATCCACAAACACATCCTTTCCTGGGGGCAGTTACACCAACGCATGGCGAACAACGACACCACCACACTCTGGACTTCCCTAAGCCGGCTGGCCCCACAACTAAGGCCCATGATGTGGCCCCTCATTTGGGGTTTCCTCAGCGCCCTCGCGGCCAGCGCCGTGGCACTGGCCATCCCGCAGGTGTACCGCTCCCTCGTCAACACGGCGTTTCTCCCCGCCAATGGAACGCAGTCACTGTGGATTGGGGCCGCCGTGGTCCTGGTCTTGGGCATCCTCGAGGCCGGCTTGATCGCCCTGCGCCGCCAGTTTGTGTTGGTCCCGGTCAGCACCGTAGAAACGCGCATGCGCACCTCCTTCTACCGGCACTTGCAGCAACTCGCCGTGGAATTCCACGATCGCTGGGGCTCCGGACAGCTTCTGAGCCGGGCCATGAGCGATCTGAACTTCATGCGCCGTTGGATGGCTTTTGGCGCCATCATGCTGGTAGTGACGGCGCTGACCGTGGTGATTGGCGTGGCGCTGATGTTCTCCATGAGCTGGGAATTGGGCCTGATTTTCCTCGCCGCCGCCGTGCCGATCGTCATTTTCGGCTACCGCTTCCGGCGCTCCTACGGCCGGGTCAGCCGCAAGAGCCAGGATCAGGCCGGAGATCTGGCCACCACCGTGGAGGAATCCGTCCATGGCATCCGCGTGCTGAAGGCGTTTGGCCGCGGTCAGGAAGCATTGGATTCATTTGCGTCTCAGGCGCAAGAGCTGCAGGCCACCGAAATTCATAAGGCCAAATCCCTCGCCATTTTCTCTCTGGTGGTCTCGCTGCTGCCCGAGCTCGCCTTGGGCGCAGGCCTGGTGGTGGGCATCCTGTTGGTTTCGGAGGGAAGGCTCGACGTCGGAGCCTTAGTTGCGTTTTTCGCCACAGCTGCCGTGGTGGCTGGCCCTGTGGAATCGATGGGCCCACTGCTCGCCATGACGTTTGCGGCCAAAACCGCCCTAGACAGACATTTTGAAGTTATGGACGCCGTGAACACCATCACCGATCCGCAGTCCCCGGCATCATTGACTCAGGTGCGCGGCGAGCTTGAATTTAGGGACGTTCATTTCCGCTTCCCAGACAGCCCGGACGGCACCCCCGATCTACTGAACGGGATCGACCTGACGCTGCAGGCGGGCGAAACCATGGCGCTGGTGGGTGTGACCGGCAGCGGCAAAAGTGCCTTGCTCAATCTGGTGCCCCGGCTCTATGACGTCACCTCCGGCACGGTTCTCCTCGATGGCACCGACATTCGTCAGCTGTCTCTGGCCGAGCTCCGCCGGCACGTCTCCGTTGCCTTTGAAGACACCACCCTGTTCTCCCATTCGGTACGTGGAAACGTTTTGCTAGGCGCGGCCAATCACCCCGAATTATCCGAAGACCAGGTGCTGGAACGAGCCTTGGATGTGGCGCAAGCAGGATTTGCCTATTCTCTCGCCGACGGCGTGGAGACCTTGATTGGCGAGGAAGGACTCAGCCTGTCCGGTGGCCAGCGGCAGCGCATTGCCCTGGCCCGTGCCATAGCCGCCAGGCCCGCCGTCTTGGTGTTGGATGACCCGTTGTCGGCGCTCGATGTGAACACCGAAGAGCGTGTGAGCGAGAGGCTGCGTTCAGAATTGGCGGGCACCACCACCTTGATTGTGGCTCACCGCCCATCCACTGTGGCCATGGCCGATCGGGTGGCCTTGTTGCAAGAAGGGCGCATTACCGCCGTGGGAACCCATACCGAACTACTCGCGGGAAACAGTCACTACCGCTATGTGCTGGCTAGTCTGACGGAGGAACCGCGCGATCTGGACAGCGATTCAGATGACGAACTACCGGATGACCTTGGTGCCGACACGCACGAACCGAAGGGAGCCCGAGCATGAGCCGCGGCAAGAAGCGCAAGGAGGCTGCGACGTCGAACATTCAGGGCACCACGGATGAGGATCGGGTAGATCTGAGCCGCGAGGCCAGCCGTGCCGTGCGCCGTCGATCCGTGAAGCTCTTGGGTGCGTTGCTGCGTCCGGTGCGGTTGAGATTCGCCATCACAGGGGCGCTCGTGGTGCTGTCCCAGGCGGCGAAAGTTGCCGGTCCGCTGCTGATTGCCTACGGGATTGATACGGCGCTGCCCGCGCTCACCGCGAAGCCCGATTCAAATCCCCTGCCGCTGATTGTCACCGGCGGTGGCTACATTGTGGCTGCGCTGCTCAGTTCTTGGCTGACGGCGACGTATCTGACGGCGACCGCGCGGCTGAGTCAGGCGATGTTACTGGATCTGCGCATTCAGGTCTTCCGGCATACGCAGCGGCTGAGCATGGAATTTCATGAGAAGTACACCTCTGGGCGCATCATTTCGCGTCAAACATCAGACTTGGAGGCCCTGCGCGAGCTGCTTGATTCGGGCATTTCCTCGCTGGCCTCTGGGCTGGTCTTCATGGCGTTGACGGCTGTGTCGATTTTCGCGTTGGATCCCATCACTGGCTTGCTGGTACTGGCGTCGGCGGTGCCCATGTTCATGCTCTCGCGCTGGTACCAAAAGCGTTCGCAGGCCGCTTACCGCTCTTCGCGCGTGGTGTCCGCGGCGCTGATTGTGCACTTCATCGAGACCATGACGGGCATTCGTGCGGTCAAGGCGTTCCGGCGCGAGGAGGAGAACGCGGCCAAGTACGATGCTCTCGCCGAGGATTACCGCCGCGTGACAGTCACCTCCATCAACTTGAACGGCATTTTCCAGCCCGGGTTGGTGCTGATTGGCAATGTGGCTGTGGCTGTTGTTTTGCTCGCCGGCGGCTTCCGTGTGCTCGGTGGCGCACTGGAAGTGGGCGCGCTCCTGGCCCTGCTGCTGGCCACCAAACGCTTCTTCCAACCGGTGAGCCAGATGGCCATGTTCTATAACTCGTTCCAGTCTGCCCAGGCTGCTTTGGAGAAGGTGTCTGGCTTGTTGGAGGAAGTGCCCAGCGTCCGTCCGCCGCGGCATCCCCGCCCGCTGCTGGTGGCAAGTGGCGATATCCGCTTCACTGGTGCCCAGTTCCGTTACGGCACCGGGCCCGTGGTGCTGCCCAGTTTGGATCTGCATATTCCGGCCGGTCAGACGGTGGCCGTGGTGGGTGCCACCGGCGCCGGAAAGTCCACGTTGGCCAAACTGATGGCCCGTTTCTATGACGTGAGTGCCGGCTCGTTAACCCTCGACGGCGTGGAGTTGCGTGAACTCTCCACCGCCGATTTGCGCCGTGCTGTGGTCATGGTGACGCAGGAGGCATTCCTGTTCAGCGGCACGGTAGCCGACAATATTGCCCTGGGTAACCCGGGTGCCAGCCGGGCCCAGATCGAGGCCGCCGCCCGCGATGTGGGCGCCGATGACTTCATCCGCACCCTGCCGGAGGGCTACGACACGGATGTGAACAAGCGCGGTGGCCGTGTCTCAGCTGGACAGCGGCAACTCATCTCCTTTGCCCGGGCTTTCTTGGCCAATCCTGCAGTGCTCATTCTTGACGAGGCCACTTCTTCGCTGGATATCCCGTCGGAACGGCTAGTTCAGGCCGGATTGCAGAAGCTGCTGGGTACTGTGGGCGCTGAAAGTGGGGACGGCACTAAGGGCGGTGCTGCTGCCACGGGTGCCGGAGCGGGCGCGACGGGCCGGACGGCGCTGATCATCGCGCACCGACTCTCCACCGTTGTCATGGCAGATCGGGTCCTGGTAGTCCACAATGGGCGCATCGTGGAGGACGGATCCCCCGCGGAATTGATCGCGGGCGGCGGACGTTTTGCCGCGTTACACGGGGCGTGGCAAGACTCCTTGGTGTAGTTCTGCACTCTGGGTTAGTTCTAAAAAGGGGCACGGCTGCCAACGCAGCCGTGCCCCTTCGTCTGTTATCTCTGCTGCGTTGCTGTTGCAGGTATTTTGCTTCAATTAGTTGTGCGCAATTCGATTGTGTACAATCAAGTTATGTTGGAGAACGAATACCACCTCGATTCCATGGTTTGCTTCGCCACTTACTCCGCGTCGAACGCGGTAGCCAAGGCTCATAGAGTTGCCTTGGAGCCATGGGAGTTGACCTATACGCAGTACATTGCACTGCTAGAGATCAGCACTGTGACCGAGGGTCTGACCGTTGGCGATCTTGGCAAACGCATGAGCCTGGATTCCGGGACGTTGTCCCCAGTTTTGCGCAGATTGGACGAACGTGGGTTGGTGCGCCGGGCTCGCACCTCCCCCGATGAACGCGTGGTTACCGCATCACTGACCGAGACGGGTGCTTCGGTACTCAAGGAGGTGCTTGTTGCCTTAAAGGTTCTCCGCGGCGCCTATGGCTTCGATTCCGCCGAGCAGGCTCGCGCGTTGGTCAAGGAGCTGCATCGCATCACCGAAGGTATGCGCGCATTGGCTTGACAGTGACTCTGGATCAGCAGCCCTGATCCATCCCCTACTTTTTCCCAATAACTAATGTCTACGAAGGGCACCCCCATGACACCCCTGTACACCGCCGAAGCCATCGCTACCGGAGCTGGCCGTGACGGCCACGTCCGCTCCTCCGATGGCGGCATTGATTTGAACCTTGCCATCCCGAAGTCCATGGGCGGGTCCGGGGCGGGAGCCAACCCCGAGCAGCTTTTTGCCGCTGGCTATGCGGCCTGCTTCCATTCGGCACTGCAGATGGTTGCCCGCATGCAAAAGGTGGACATCGCCGACTCCTCAGTGGGCGGGCAGGTCCACCTAGGCTCCAACGGCCAAGGCGGATTTGAACTCTCCGTTCTTCTGGAAGTTGTCCTTCCGGGGCTGGAGCACGACGCTGCTCAGGCGCTGGCCGATGCCGCTCATCAGGTCTGCCCCTACTCCAATGCCACACGCGGAAACATCGAGGTCACCATTACGGTCTCTGACGACTAACCTTTTGCGCTTTGGGCTGTGAGACTACAAGAGAGATGGTTCGTGGCTCACCACTGAGGCAACTTCGCTACGCCCCTACCGAGTGGTGAACCCACCGACGGTCGGATTGAATCACTGAGTCGTAAAGTCGGCGATAAGCCAGTTCGCAAGCACTGCTAACTCGCTCGCTTGAGAGTTCGGATCTGAACTTACAGTAGGGCTAGTGCCATCCAGGACATGTGAGGGAGAGTAATTGTGACGGTTCCCGCGCTGATGGCGGCTGTTTCGTCGCTGCGAGGCGTCACCCGCAGTGGTTCTTCCACGATGTCCTTGTTGCATGGAAATCCGCATCATGCAACGTTTGCGCGGTCTCTGTGTGGCTACCGTTCATGCTGCTGACATCGACGCTCACTTCAACGGTTGCGGTCAAGCTGTGGTTGATCAAGAAAGGTGACAAGAACACAAAGCTCTCTCCAGTGGGGTCATCGAAGGTGACCACGGAACCGACCCTAAGCTCCAGAACGGCCCTTGTGCCAACGCTGAGGGTGCCAACGCTGAGGTGAGAGCGAATGGGTAGAACGTGCTTGGCGGCCAGGCTGGGTCGTTGGACACGGTCATGATCGGAGCCATCACCTTGGCCAACCAGATCGGGATGCCCAGCTGGTTCGAGGACTACGCCGCAACTGCTCGAGTCAGACGGAGTGCCGCCGAGTCTGACGCTGATCCCCTGCCTGACTCGGCGGCTGACGCACGGCGCACCCCTGGTCCACAGTGTGAACCAGAGGCGACAATGGGAATAAGGGAGTACTGGCATCCGATTGCCATAGATAGCCTCATCCACAGAGCGCTCACCCATCGGGGCACCATCCTCACTACCTCATGCCCGCAACAAAGGAAGCAATGCAAACCACAGGACCCTCCGCCATCGTCACCCGGTCGTGGCCGCTCGTTGCCGTTTTGGCAGTCACTGGCGCCTGCGCATCGTTCATGTTCACGTTGGTGGTGCCCATTCAGGCTCAATTGCCAGAACTCTTGAACGCTCCAAGAGAAGCCACGGCCTGGGTGGTGACCATTACGCTTCTTACCTCGGCCGTTGTCACTCCCATTTCCGGGCGGTTGGGCGATCTCTTCGGCAAGCGCAAGATCATTTTGGCCCTACTGCTCGCATTGATCATCGGGAACATTCTGGCAGCCGCCTCAACTGATCTGACGTTACTGCTAGTGGGGCGCGCCTTGCAGGGGCTGATGGCTGGTGTCATCCCGCTGGGCATTGCGGTGCTGCGGGATCATTTGCCGGCGGAGCGAGTTGGCGGGGCGGTGGCGCTAATCAGCGGGTCATTCGGCTTTGGTGCCGCACTAGGCCTACCCATCAGTGCCACCATTGCGCAGACCCTGGACTGGCACGCCCTGTTTTGGACCGCTTCGGTGGCGGGCCTGGCATTACTGATCCTTGTGGCACTGATTGTGCCCAAGGATACGGAGTTCGCGGCCGGCAGCTTCGATTACATTGGCGCAGCCGGTCTCTCCGCCGGTCTTTCCGGAGTCCTGGTGGCCGTAGCGCAGGGCAATGTGTGGGGTTGGACCTCACCGGCGACACTGCTCATGGGGTCCGGGGGCATTGTGCTGCTGATCGTCTGGGGAATTTTTGAGCTCCGACTCAAAAACCCCGTCGTTGACCTCCGTGTGGCCGCACGACCGGCCGTGCTCATGACCAACCTCGCCTCGGTCGCCCTCGGTTTTGCATTCTTCTCCTCGCAGATCCTGTTTCCCCAGCTGCTCCAGCTGCCCACGGACACCGGCATTGGACTTGGCCAGTCACTGATCTCCATTGGCCTGATCCTCGCCCCGGCTGGTCTGGTACAGGTCGCCATGGCGCCAGTGGCCGCCCGGCTGAACCGCAATGTCGGCGGCCGGGCCACCATGGTGGTCAGTGTCATCATCATCGCTTTCGCCTACGCCTTGGCGCTGCTGGTATCCTCAGAAATCTGGCATATTTTGGTGGCAAACGCGCTGATAGGAGCTGGCATCGGCATTGGTTACGCCTCCATGCCACTGCTGATTATGGGCGCTGTGGAACCCACGGAAACAGGCGCCGCGAATGGCTTGAACTCTCTGATGCGTTCACTAGGCACCAGTAGCGCGGCCGCCGTAATGGGCGCAATTTTGGCCGCATCCGGCGCCGGACACTCTGCACCCACGGCGGCGGGATTCCAACTGGGTTACACGATAGCCCTCGGTGCAACCGTGCTGGCTGGTGCACTGACCCTGTGCATTCCACGGCCGCGACCTGAGGAAGCACACTTCGTTTCGCTCCCGGTCGATGTTCCTGAGCTGAATCCGGACGCTTCCCAGCGCTGAGACCGCAGCAGTACAGTGAGTAATTCAATGAGAAATTGAGGATCCTGCTCGGCCAGCAACCCCCACGAAGGGTCCAAGAAACTGACGCGCGTTCGACTCGATCTGTTCGTTTCACTTGATGGTTTCACCTCGGCGACGGAGCAATCCGCTGAAAATCCGATGGGTGAGGACTGGGGACGCCTGACAGCGAACTACGCAGCAACCCGCACGTTCAACAAACTTGTCTTCAACGACACCAGTGGGGCCGGCACCACTGGTGTCGACGACGCCTACGCCAGCGCGTTCTTTGACGGTATAGGCGCCGAGATCATGGGTGCGGGTATGTTTGGCCTGCACTCGTTTCCCAACGATCCGCAGTGGCAAGGATGGTGGGGTGCCCGGCCACCTTTTCGCTGCCCGGTCTACGTCCTCAGCAGTTCTGCGCCCCGTCCGATGATCCCTCGAAAAAGCGGAACAACTTTCCACTTCAGAAATTCGGCAATTGAGGATGTGCTCGCCGAAGCCACCGAGGCGGCCGGTGGCTTGGACGTGAGGATCGGCGGTGGGGTTGGCACGGCGCGCAGCTACCTACGAGCGGGCCTGGTGGATGACCTGCATTTCATGGTGGGCCCGATCATTTTGGGTCAGGGAACACGACTCTGGGACGGGTTGGATGGACTTGAAGTCACCCATCACGTGAGGACAGAGGTGGCCGAGAGCGGCACCATCCACGTTACTTTCAGGCGAAAGGACGCTCGCTGACTGGAAGTCAACTAACTCTGGTCAACGCGAGCTGGTGCCAGGCTGGACAGAGTTTCCGCCGGAATTGTTGCCATAGCTATTTCCACTCGTTCCGCTGTCCGTCTTTGGCAGCTGGTCCTGTTGGACGCCGTCGTTCTGGGTTGTGCCTGAGGTAACCGTGGGACTAACCGTGGCGGCCCCACGGCGACTGCCGTGATGCCAACCACTGAAAAACTGCCAAGGGTCATGGCCGCGGTGATTACCGCAGCCACCTTCGTGCCGCTGTTCCGAGCAGCATGACTTACGCCTCTCTGTACCCCACTGAAGTACCCGCTAGAGTTCCTGCTGCCCATCATCCTCACGAATCCTGTGTCCGCACTTGTAGGTGGTGGGAGCCAGCTTTTCCTTGACTTGCAACTTCCATCGATGACGGCGCAGCGAGGCTACTTGCTCAGCATGTCCACGAATGCCACGCTGGCAGCAGAAATCTGGGCGCGGGCGGCGTCGCCACTGATGGTTGGCTGACCATCACCGGATTGGGGACCACAGTCACCGAAGTTTGAATGGACGGCCCCGTCGATGACCTTGTAGTTGGTATCTGCGGGCAACAGGGACTTGGCGGCATTGATCTTGGCCGGCGTGGCCAGTCCGTCATTCGATGCGGAGATCGACAGCACCGGAACACCCAACGCAGTCATCTCTGTTGCCGGGTAGGAAGCCAAGAAGAGCAAGCCCACCACGGCATTTTTGGGCGCAGTGGCAAAGTTCTCGGCATCCATTGCCGAGACCACGCCTCCGAGTGAATGCCCACCAACCACCCACTGCATAACTGGTGGATGGCCATCCCGTGCAGCGGCAAAAGCTCCGAGGGAAAAGAAGGCGATACCGAACGGCTGTTTCTCAATGACGACTGTGTGTCCAGCTGCGGCTAAGGGCCGAAGAATGGCAACATAGGCGCGTGCGTCGACCAGGGCACCTGGCTGGAAAAACACGCCCACTTTGTTCGCAGTTCCAGTGGGAGCGAGCACTATCTGATCCGTGGACTCAGTGATTCTAACCGTGGCATCTGAGTGCATCGCTGATAGCGAGGGCTCCGTTGCGGCCGAAGGAACTAGCCACCAAACCACGGCCAGAACCGCCGCGGACGCCACAATCCCGACCCATCTAAGCGGCTTCAACCGGCGATGAATAGCTGTGGACCTGAACCAATAGTGCACTGCAAACACCGCGGCTGTCAGGAAAACAACAGCAAGTAAAATCGCGTAAGCAGGATGCCCATGCTGCACCATGGTGCCCGCAGCCACGGCCGCCAGGATGGTCACGACTACCCCGAGTAGGGACATAATCCGTGCCGCCCACAAGAGGGTGATGTCGCCGCGGTGAGCCCGGAGGTCGCGGCGCAAGGCTCGACTCGCCCCGGACGGTTCCGCCGCAGCGGGTTCAGGCTCTAAACGGGTCATTTTTCGCTCCACATTGAGGACACACACGGCAGCATAAACAATGGCACATCAGTACCAGATGAAATTATCTCAGCGGAGCCCACTACGGCACCCGGATACCAGCCAAACCGCTCATACTCGAGAGTAATCCTCATTCCACCTCCCTGTCGGTGGTCACGGCGTGAAACCCTAGTCAGTCGGTGAATCGAGACTTAGGCTAGTGGCAGCTGCGAGGCAATTCGTCCTGCTTACACCTGTCCGCAGAAGGGCGAGTGCCAGCACTACATCATCACAGTAAATGCCAAAGAACTCCCCGACCCCGGGTGGGCAAGGATTTCTCCGGACACCTCGCCTTCTGGAAAGAGTCCGAGGTGTCCTGAGGTGGCAGACGCACCGGGTCAGATATGAACTGCCTCATATATCACCGCACCCGCTCCCCTACAGCGCTAAGGTTGATGGCGGTGCCCGCTGCTGCGTGCCTCGAGGCTACGGCCCGTGAGGACCGACGTCGTGAGCACCCGCATCGCTCCACTCACCGGTTCGCAGGAAGACTGTCATGACTCTCGCTCGCCCCTTGGCCAACAAACTATTCCCGGCTGCAACAGCTCTAGCCGCAGCCCTGGTTCTTGCCGGCTGTACACCCGCAAGTACGACGCCGGACGGCAGCTCCGATCCCGGCTCACCTGTCACCGGTGGGAACCTTGTCTACGCCTCCGGCGATGCCGAGCCCAGCTGCCTGGATCCGCACGTTGGCGGTAACTATCCTCAGGCCCTGGTTGCCTCGCAGTACTTGGAGACGCTGTACACCAAGGACGCGGACGGCAAGTTGATCCCTTGGCTCGCAAAGGACTCCACGGTGTCCGAGGACGGGCTGACGCGGACTGTTTCAATCCGTGACGGCATCAAATTTACCGATGGCACCGCCTTGGACGCCGCGGCCGTCAAGGCCAACTTTGAACACCTCTTGGACCCTGCAACGGCATCCTCCACCGGTTACCTTGCGCTGGGGAAGATCGCGTCAATGAAGGCCGTCGATGCGAGCACCCTCGAACTGAAGCTCAAGACGCCGGACAATTCCCTGCTCGAGTCCTTCTCCATGCCGTGGGTGGCGATCGAATCCCCCACAGCCTTGAAGCGAACCCAGGAAGAAAACTGTGCAGCTCCCGTGGGCACCGGACCGTTCAAGGTGGAGTCGTGGAAGAAGCAGGACTCCGTGCAAATGGTCCGCAACGCCGACTACGTCCTGCCGATTTCAAACGCGGCCCATGCAGGACCGGCCTACCTGGATTCCATCACCTGGCGCTTCATCCCCGAGGCAGCTACGCGTTACGCGGCACTGCAGGCCGGTGAAGTAGACATCATTGACAACGCCCAGCCAGACGCCATCGCCACGGCCGTGAAGACTTCCACCATCAAGCACTTGGACGCACCTCGCCCCGGAGCAGCCAACCGAATTGAGCTGAACTCCTCCAAGGCCCCGTTCAATGACGAAAAAGTCCGTGCGGCTTTCATTCACGCAGTGAACGTCAACGCGAGCGTTGACTCCTTGTTCTTCGGCACCGCCAAGCGATCCTACTCACCACTCTCGAGCGTGGAGTCCTTGGCTTATTCAGAGGAGTCGCTCTTCGAGTACGACCCCACCAAAGCTGGCGAACTGTTGGACGCGGCCGGGTGGAGTGAACGCGATTCGCAGGGCTACCGCGTCAAGGATGGTGTCCGGCTCTCCCTGACCTTCCCCGTGAGCACCAGCCAGTCCATCCCCGCCGAGCAGTCACTCTTTGAGCAGATGCAAGCAACGGCCAAGGAATCCGGCATCGAGATCAAGATCAACTTGCTGGATATCTCCAGCTGGTACGGCGAATTGTTCTCCAACAGCTACAACCTGGTCTCCGCTCCGTACACCAAGGTTGGTCCGAGCGTGCTGTCCATCCTCTTCCATTCTGATTCCACCATCCCTGCGCCGTCGGGCTACTTCGCCAACCTGTCCCAAGTCAAGGACCCGGCACTGGACGCCTTGCTGGAGCAGGCCGGATCCACCAAGGATGAAGCCGAGCGCAAGGATCTTTACACGCAGGCACAGAAGAAAGTGCTTGAGGGCAACTACCTGTTGCCGCTCTACGATCAGCAGAACCACTTCCTCTACTCAGAGAAGCTCAAGAACGTGGGCGCCACCACCGCCGTGGCCTCACCTATCTTCTTCGATACCTGGTTGGCTAACTAGCCTGCATTTCTCCAGAGCACATCATGACTGAATCCACGAAGATCCCAAGCGGCACCTCCGGCACTGCCCAGCCATCCGGTTTTGCTGGGCGGGCTGCCTCCGCCGCGCGCTGGCTGTTGGGCAAGCTCGCCGGGGGAATCTTTGTGCTCTGGGCCGTTGCCACGGCAATTTTCTTTGGACTCCGGATGATTCCCGGGGATCCAGCCGAGGCCATCATGGGCGGCCCAGGGTCGCAGGCTTCGGCCGAAGCCCTGGCCGCAGCCCGTGCCCAATATGGCTTGGATCAGCCGCTGTACGTGCAGTACTTTGGCCAGCTGTGGCGACTGGCCAAGGGGGACTTTGGCACCTCGTATTCCTTGAAGAGCCCCGTCGTAGAGGTTCTTGCCGAGCTGGTTCCGTCCACGCTCATCCTCGCTGGACTTGCTCTGCTCGTAGCGTGGGTCTTGGCGTTGGTAGTCTCAGTGCTGTCCACGCGCAGCGGTTCGCTGGGTTCGGCACTGGGCTCTGGACTGGAAATAGTCTCGGCGGCCGTCCCGCACTTTTGGCTGGCCAGCGTTCTGATCATGCTGTTTTCCACTATGCTGGGGTGGCTTCCGCCGGTCAGTACCAATACGCCCTCAGGGTTGGTGCTGCCCGTCATCACCTTGGCCTTGCCACTGGCCGGCTTCATGGGTCAGCTCATGAGAGACACCATGGCCGAAGCCCAACGTTCAGCCTTTGCCCTATCAGCCCGGGCACGCGGAGAGTCGGAAACCGGCGTACTGCTGAGGCATTCCCTACGGCACGCTGCGCTGCCCGGGATCGCGCTCTCCGGTTGGGCGTTGGGGTCTCTTCTCTCCGGCGCGGTGGTGGTTGAAGCCATCTTTGCCCGGCCAGGTCTGGGCCGTTCACTACTCTCAGCCGTCACAGCACGGGACATCCCCCTCGTCACCGGTGTGGCCCTCTTCTCGGCCGCCGCCTACGTATTGATCATGGCGTTTTCCGATGTTGCCGAACGCTTGGTTGATCCTCGGATTGGCAAGTCATGAGCATCCACGCCCCGAACATCCCCAGGCTTGTGGCCGCCGTCGTACTACTCTTTTTTGTGCTGGCCGCCATAGCGCCCAACCTTCTCGCCCCCGTGGATCCACTGGCCATTAACCCTACGCAAGCGTTCTCGGCTCCGGGCCCCGGGCATTTTCTGGGCACCGATGAATCGGGGCGCGACATCTACTCGCGCATCATTCATGGCGCCCGGTCCTCGCTACTCATCGGAGCTGCTGCGACGGCGATTGGGCTGGGCCTGGCGTTGGTGCTGGGTACGATAGCTGGCTTTGGTGGACGGTGGCTGGACTTTGGTGTGGGCCGCGTCCTTGAGGTGCTTTTTGCCCTGCCTGGATTGCTGCTGGCACTGGTGTTCATTGCGTTGGCGGGGCCCGGGGTTACCACCACCGTGATCGCCGTTGGCCTGACTTCGGCGCCCGGATACGCCCGCATGATTCGCGCGCAGATCATTGCGCTGCGCACCTCGCCCATGGTGGAGGCCGCCACGGTTCTGGGACGACGCCGGTCACGAATCCTTCTCATTCACATCTTGCCTAACGCGCTGGCCCCGTTGGCAGTTTTGGCAACGCTGGGGCTGGGTCAGGCAATTCTGTGGGCGGCCTCTTTGAGCTTCCTGGGTCTGGGTTCTCCGCCGCCGGCCCCTGAATGGGGCACCATGCTTTCGGCTGGGCGCACGTACCTTTCGCTGGCGTGGTGGATGACGTTTTTCCCGGGTCTGGCCATTGTGCTGGTTGCCGCTGCCGCAACCGTCCTGTCCCGAACAATGAAGTCAGCAGGTACCCGATGAACGCTACTGATCCCCTTCTGACTGAACACCTGCTGGTTGATCCCCTTCTAAGGGTCGAGGATCTGGAGGTTTCCTTCGGTGGTAACAGCGTTGTACGCGGTATTTCCTTCACGGTGAACCCGAGTGAATGCTTGGCACTGGTGGGTGAATCCGGGTCCGGTAAATCTGTGACCGCCAGATCCTTGATTGGTTTAGCAGGGCCCGGCTCCCGAGTGAGCGCCACGACCCTGAACGTTGTAGGCCAGGACGCGAAGAGCTTTTCGCAACGAAACTGGCGCGCACTCCGTGGCAAAGAGGTGGGGCTCATCCTTCAGGATGCACTGACCTCGCTGGATCCGCTGCGGACGGTGGGCAAGGAAATTGACGATGCCCTGCGTTTGCACACGTACGGTTCCGGCACGAAGCGTGCGGCACGCGTGGTTGAATTATTGGCGGCCGTTGGTCTGGATGATCCGGTCAGCAGGGCATCCCAACGATCGGGTGAACTCTCTGGCGGGATGCGTCAGCGGGCGCTGATCGCGTCGGCGATTGCGCTCGACCCGCAGCTCATCATCGCCGATGAGCCCACCACAGCCCTGGATGCAACTATTGCCGCATCCGTCATGGAGTTGCTGGGTGAGCTTCGCCAATCGGGTTCGGGCATGCTGCTGATCAGCCATGACCTTGCCACCGTGGCCAGCGTGGCCGATTCCATTGCCGTCATGCAGGCCGGTCGCATCGTGGAACGTGGACCGCGCGAACAAATCTTCAAGGATCCGCAACACCCGTATACGCGGGCGCTGTTGGCGGCGGTTCCGGCTGGCAAGCCCCGTTTTACCAGGCTCTCCCCTGTGAGCAGTGAGGCCCAACTGCTACAAATTGCACCCCTGGCACCTGAGACACCTAGGGTGACAGAAGGTGAGGTGGCGGCCGTCGTACATCCTCTGTTGAGCGCACGGGGGCTGGCCAAGAGTTTCCCCCTGTCCAAGTCCGTCAATTTCAAGGCCGTGCGCAACGTCAATTTCGAGCTATTGCCGGGTAAAACTCTGGGCGTGGTGGGCGAATCTGGATCCGGAAAGACCACCACGGCCCGGATAGCGCTGGGCTTGCTGCCGCCCGATGCCGGCACCGTGGAACTACTCGGTGAACCGTGGAGCCAGGTGCCCGAGCGGGCCCGCCGAAGCCGCCGCTCATCGTTGGGCGCGGTGTACCAGGACCCGTTGTCGTCGTTCGATCCGCGGCTTTCCGCCGGCGAGGTATTGGCTGACGCCCTCAGTTTTGGGCAGACGCGGAACCCGCGCGCCTACACCGGACGAATCAAGGAGTTGCTGGGGTTGGTGGGCTTGACGCCCGAGGTGGCACAGCGCAATCCGGCCACTCTCTCGGGCGGACAACGCCAGCGCCTGGCCATTGCCCGCGCCCTCGCCCCGAACCCGAAGGTGCTGATTTGCGACGAACCGGTCTCGGCGTTGGATGTCTCCGTGCAAGCCCAGGTGCTTGACCTGTTGGACGAGCTGCAGCAGCGACTTGGCCTGAGCTACCTGTTCATTTCCCATGATCTCGCCGTGATCAGACACATGAGTGATAACGTGCTGGTCATGCGCGCGGGCGAGGTGGTTGAATCCGGGGCGACGGAATCGGTTTTCACGGATCCGCAGCATGAGTACACGCGTTCCCTCCTGGCGGCCGCTCCCCCGTCGCTGAGCTCCATAGGGCAGTGAATTCGATGGAGCATTGAATTCGACGGGCCGGCTGGGCCGGGCCGATTGAGTACCTGGCTAAGAGTCGGTGGCGTTCTCAAAGGTCTGGATGGACCGGCTGGCCAGACGCAGAATGATCTGTGATGCGCCGATCCGCTCAATGTGTACGTACTCGCGGTGCGCGGCAAATCCGGCGGCGTCAGGGTAACGCTCCAAGATGACGATCTGTTCAGGGTTCTCTGCTCCCTGGAAGAAGTCGTAGGACATGTTTGCAGGTTCTTTGCGGGTGGCCGCAGCCATTTCGCTAAGCAACTGCAGGACCGTATCAACCTCGCCGGAGTTCACCGTGTAACGGACAACAACCTGAAAAAAATGTCTTTGTCATGTGCACCAACCTTGCTCTTGAATCATGCGGACGTAGAGGACCCACCCTAGTGGCTGGCAACCGATTGCATGAGTTTGCTCAGCGATCATCAGCAGGGGCATCCTCGGCTATTGCTTTAGTGCCTCTTGCCGCCGACACCGGGGACGGAAGCGACCTGCTTCATCCACGCAGCGATCTGGGCTTCGTCCACATCGGCTAGGGATGCGATCTCCACGCCCCGGGTCGACTTGCCCATCCCCACCGGCGTTACGGGCGGGACGGGATTGAGTGCGGCCCCGTTCACAAACATGAGCTTGACATGGCCCACGAAGGCTCCGCTGCTGAAACACCAGCCATCGCCTACGCCGTAATACGCCATGCCCCACTTAACGGAGCGTTGCAGCCCGGGCAGGGTCTTGGCCGCGAGCTCATCGATGGCGTCGGCAATACCACGCTGTGGTTGCGGAAGGCTGGCGATATAGGCGAAGACCGGTTTGTCACCGACAGCTGCTTTCGCGGGGCTTGCCCTGCCGGTCATGGCTTCGTGTAGCTCGAAGGTGCCTTTCGCCCGGTCCGCCGTGGACAGGCTCGGTCTGTTGGCATCATTCTTGCCATGCTCCCCGCTGGTCATGGCTTCATACTACTCCGCGGCTCCAGAACACGGCACCCCAGCGTGCTGTCAGTGGATCGATCGAGTCGGCCCCGCACCGCCGTCGACCATCTCAGGGGCACCAAACTCAGGGGCAGTAAATTCTGGGGCGTTCCGCAGGGGCAATTTCCTGATGGCCGCGCACACCGTCAGCACCCAACCCAACAGACCGGCCAGGCAGATCCGCTCGGCGAGCCCAAGCAGCTCCGGCGTCATGATGGTGGTCAGAATCAGCGATGCGAGTCCGGCGCCTGCAATGACGGTGAAGGCCAATGCCGCCGGGTATGCGCTGGCCAGCTCATGGCTCGACCGGATCCAGCGTGTCAGTATCCAGATCCCGGCCAGTGCTGCCAAGAATCCGCTGGCCGCCACGTAGAGATGCACGCTGCCCACGGTTGTTACCTCCAGGATCCCGTCCCCGTTTTCAACATCGGTGGGGAAGAATGCCAGTATTGCGGACGACAGGCCGCCGGCGAGCATCAGCCCGGTTCCCGTTCGCCGATGCATCGTGTCCGGACCGATCGAGTTGATGGCGGCTAATGCACAGACGGTGGTGACGGTCCGGCCAAGAAAATTCAGGTTCATGATCCACCCGAACGGTCCCACGGCCAGATTGCTTTCGGCGTCGCTGATCACACTGTAGTGCGGTGGCAGAAATTGGAGCACCACGTCGACTAGAACGTAGAGAAGGATGCCTGCCATGGCTGCGGTAGCGAACCGGCGTCGAGCGGCTGCCGTGTTTTGTTGGGTCATGACTCCAGCTTTCCATAGTCAGATGAAAGCGGTACCCAATGAAAGCCGCACCTAGACTAGTCATAGAAACATTGACAGGACACCAATCAATCAGGCAAAGGGTGCCCGATCCGCCCTCTGGGGAACCGGCGTGATTGGCACTAGTCTGATCGGCAAATACATCGGGCTACTTCTCTCCTCTTCGGGGTGAGTCTGGCCGCGACCGCGTTGATCATCGTTTTCGCAGAACCCACACCAGGAGAATCATGCTTACCGTCAAGGCCTACGCTGCACCTTCCGCCACCGAAGCCCTGGTACCGAACACGCTCACACGCCGGGATATTGGTCCGCACGATGTCCTCATCGACATCAAGTTTGCCGGGATCTGCCACTCGGACATCCACACCGTCCGCGGTGACTGGGGCCCGCAAAGTTATCCACTAACCCCTGGCCATGAGATCGCTGGCATCGTCACCGAGGTTGGCTCCGCCGTCACCCGCCATGCCGTGGGCGATAGGGTCGGCGTGGGCTGCATGGTCAATTCATGCGGCGAATGCACCCATTGCCAGGCTGGCGAGGAGCAGTACTGCCTGGCCGGCAACACCGGGACATATGGCGCCGTCGACCGCGACGGGACCATCACCCAGGGCGGCTACGCCACCCATGTGGTGGTCACGGAAAACTTCGTCGTCACCATTCCCGACGGCCTTGCCCTCGACGTCGCTGCTCCCCTGCTCTGCGCCGGCATCACCACCTACTCACCGCTGCGTCATTGGGGCGCGGGCCCGGGCAAGAAGGTCGCGATCGTCGGCATGGGCGGGCTCGGCCACATGGGCGTCAAAATCGCTGCCGCCATGGGTGCCGAAGTCACCGTCCTGTCCCAAACCCTGAGCAAGCGCGACGACGGACTCAAGTTCGGTGCCCAGCGCTACTATGCGACGAGCGACCCTGAGACGTTCACCGCGTTGGCTGGCAGCTTCGATTTAATCATCAGCACCATCAGCGCCGCGGTCGACATCAACGCCTACCTGAAACTGCTCACACTTAACGGCACACTCGTCCTGGTGGGTGCCCCGCCGGAAGCCCTCCCCGTCCAGGCGTTCTCCCTGAGCATGGGACGGCGTTCCTTCGCTGGCTCCACCATCGGCGGCATTCGCGAAACCCAGGAAATGCTCGATTTCTGTGCCGAGCACGGACTCGGCGCCGAGATCGAGGTCATCTCCGCTGATCAAATCAACGAAGCCTACGAACGTGTTTTGTCCTCAGACGTCCGCTACCGCTTCGTCATCGACACCGCAACCTTGTCGAATTCTTGAAGGAAATGAACGCCAACTAGCCGCGCAATGACCTCAGGAGCCAGTTATGACCCGAAGCCGTTCTTCCGCCGCCGCTTTCTTGGGCGTGAGCCTCAGTGCCAGCATCCTGCTTGCCTCGTGCACAACAGCAACACAGCCGTCGTCCTTGAGCCCAACATCCAGCAGCATGGTCCAGGGAAGCCAGGTGCCGCCGTCGGGCCTGGGAGGAGCGGAAACCATGGCCACGGGCCTGGCCGCACCTTGGTCAGTGGTCTTTCACAACGGCACGCCGCTGGTGAGCGAACGTGACAGCTCGCGCATTCTGGAACTCGCCGAGGATGGAACCGCTCGCGCTGTCGGAACCATTGAAGGCGTGGAAGCCGCAGGCGAAGGCGGCCTGTTGGGCATGGCCGTCGATGAGCAAGGGCGCCTGTACGTCTACTTGACCACGGCCGAAGGAAACAGAATTGAGAGGTTCACCATCACTGGCGAGCCAGGATCACTGGCCTTGGGGCACGCCGAGACCATCCTCGAGAAAGTCCCTTCCGCCAGTAACCACAACGGAGGCCGTATCGCCTTCGGCCCCGACGGCATGCTCTACGCCACCACGGGCGACGCCGGACAGCGCAACCTGGCCCAGGACCTGGATTCCCTCGGCGGCAAGATCCTGAGGATGACGCCCGATGGCGACGTACCGCAGGACAACCCCTTTTCCGGGTCGCTCGTCTACAGCTACGGGCACCGCAATCCGCAAGGGCTTGCCTGGGCAGCGGATGGCACCATGTTCGCCACGGAGTTTGGCCAGAATACCTGGGACGAGCTGAACGTCATCACTGCCGGCGCCAATTACGGCTGGCCAATGGTGGAAGGGATCGCCACCGCCGAGGGCTTCGCCGACCCAGTCCAACAGTGGGCACCCGAGGGAGCCAGCCCCAGTGGCATGACTCAACTCGATGGCATGCTGTACATCGCTAACCTGCGCGGTCAAGTGTTGCGGGCCGTTCCGGTGGCCGACCCTTCCACGTCTACCGGCTACTTCAGCGCAGAGTTCGGACGTCTTCGAGACGTCACGGTTGCGCCGGACGGGGCCCTGTGGTTTCTCACGAACAACACCGACGGACGCGGGAACCCGAGCGCTGAGGACGATCGAATCTTGGCTGTTGTTCCTTGATGATGGTGCATTCAGTTCCAGAGCTGAACGTTAAGTCCAGATCCTACTGCTCCGATATAACCCCGGAGAATCATCGACCAAGACTATTCCCAAGTCCCAGCTTTCGCCCGAGGCGTCCGCCGCCTTGACTTCCCACAGCCCAGTGTCAACAACGGTCATGCTGGAGGCATCCAGAACCAATCGCAGTGCAGACATGTGGTTCGTGAATTCAGCGGCGCCTGTCTCTTTGTCAGTCATCGGCAGTACCCGCCGGATATCATCATCATGCCCAGAATTCAGGGCAGTCTCCACGGCAGCGATAGCTGTGGCCGTCAGAACAGGTGCCGATACTGTTGGAGCTGGACTAACGGAAGGTTGCTGCGCAGTTGTAGAAGTTGTTGTAGAACTTGGAGTCAAGTCAACCTGCCCTGTTGGAGCATTTTTTGGCGTCATGACAAACCAAACAAGGGCCAAACCAAACAAGGGCCACAAAACAAAGTTCCACAAGACAAAGTTCCACAAGCACAGCTAGCAGCGTCCACCAGCGTTTGTGTTTCGCCAGATCAACACTCACCATAGCCCTCCGCCTTCCAGAAACACCACGGGTCACGAAATACCACTAGTCGTACACGTGTCTGAGGCCAAAGTTAGCCGTAGGAAGCAAAACAGACAAGCCCCTTGACCTTCTCATGAGCCGTCCAATAGCATCCGCACACTATCGCCGGTCCAGTGCGATGTCGACGTCCTTGGGGTGTCAATGATTCGCAAAGTGGTTGGCGGGCTTTAGGGACGTGACGCTGAGTTGGCGCTAATGAAGCGAACACTTGAGCGAGTAGGTAGACGAGATGCCGGTCCTGAGGGAGCGATGGTCATGCTCAACGGCACTAGCGGGTCATGGAAATCAGTACTCGCCGACGCTGTGCTAGTTGCTGCGAAGCAATTTGGGTACGTCTGTTTTCGTCCGGCTTGCGAGCCCTTCTATGGAGGGATGAGTTACTTGCCGGTCAGGGAGCTCATTCGGCAATTGGCGGAGGGGCGGCAGTGATCGGCTGACTCGGAACGCACCTAGGCCTGACGTGGGACTTTATCCTGCCCTTCAGCTTCTGTGTTCTCGGCGTCATCTTGGCCTCACATGTTGCCCCGCAGCCTGCCGTGGAGGGGATTAACTCACTGAGCGGGACAGCCCTACGGTAGGTCCCGCCGTCGCACACCCCCACACGGCAAGCCGCTCCAAAGTTGCTCCTGCCAAACACTTGAAGGGGGCGGGTGGGCGTGCCATGCTGTGAAAACCCTCAGGAGGAAATCATGCAGCGAATCGTGCCCAATATCTGGTGCCAAGGCAACGCCAACGACGTCGGCCACTACTATGCGTCAGTGTTCCCCAAGACGAACATGGACGTGGTGGCGTCCTACCCGGAGGACAACCTGCCGGACTTCCAGCAGGCTCTCGCCGGGCAGCCGCTCGTGGTCGATGTGACCATCAGCGACTACCGGCTCCGACTGATCAACGCGGGCGGGGAATTTCGGCCCACACCCGCCATTTCCTTCATCCTCAACATGGACCCGTTGATGTTCGACGGCGACGAAGCACTCACGCGTGAGACGATCGCAACGATGTGGGATGCACTCGCAGACGGCGGCCAGGTGCGCATGGCACTGGGCGCGTACCCGCACAGCCAACTCTATGGCTGGGTAGAGGACAGGTACGGGGTGAACTGGCAGTTGATGCTGACCGACCCGGTAGGCGAACCGCGTCCCTTCGTGACCCCGCAGCTCCTTTTCACCGGGGAGAGCGCGCAGGCGCAGCAGGCCATGGACCTGTATCAGGGACTCTTCCCGAACTCCGGCCCGGGCATGGTGGTGCCGCAGGGGGATGGCAGCGGGGTCATGTTTGCCGAGTTCACCCTGGATGGCCAATGGTTCTCCGCCATGGATGGTGGAACAATCCACGACTTCACGTTCTCACCGGGCGTGTCACTGGAGGTGGACTGCACGGATCAGAACGAGATCGACACTTTCTGGGATGCCTTGAGCACCGTCCCGGAGGCCGAGCAGTGCGGCTGGCTCGTGGACCGCTTTGGGGTCAGCTGGCAGATTGTCCCCCAGAATATGGCTGAACTCTTGCAGCACCCTGGCGCATATCAGCGCATGCTCGCCATGAAGAAGATCGTTATCGCGGAGCTGTAGGAAACCGTGGGCCCGCCGTAGCCCTGTCATCTGTCCACTGCCGGGGTTAGGATGGCACAAACACCAGCTTAAAACCGAGAACCCGCGGTCATGTGCAGTTGCGCGTTGAGAAAGATTCACCGGAGTCACCATGCCACCAGTTGCGCCGTCCGACCCCGCGCCGTCGTCCGCGTTTTCCAACACCACCTCAACGGCCGGGCTTGACGCCCAAACCACCTCCTCATTTCAGCAGGCGCTCGATGACACGCGCTTAGCACGCGAGTTTCCGGGGGTGATTGCTGGGTCGTGTCGCCACGGGGCAGTGGGACCGGCACCTCCGGCACCCGGGGGAAAGGTGAAACCGAACAACCCTCCGCTACGGCTGCAACCAGGATCGGCAGCCTCACCAAGACCATGACGGCGTCCATTCTTCTGCACCTCGCGGAGCAGAAGAGGCTGTCTCTGACCGAAACAATCGACAAATATGTACCCGGGATGCCTAATGGCAGCACCGCAACACTGCGCCGGCTCGCAGACATGAGCAGCGGCATCCCGAGCTACACCGCAGACGCCGGCTGGCAGCAGCAGGTAGTCAGCGACCCGGACAAGGCATGGACTCCGCAGGAGCTCATCGGCATCGTCAAGGACAAGCCGGCCGATTTCGAGCCGGGACACGGTTGGGCGTACTCAAACACCAACTACGTATTGCTGGGCATGATCATTGAACAGGTCACCGGGGAAAATATAGCGGACGTGTTCCAGGAACGACTCTTCGAACCGCTCGGCATGTCCCATTCGGTCTTCCCCACCACGTCCCAGCTCCCCACCCCGCACCTGAGTGGAATCACCGACCAGGGCATGCCAGCCGGTGAGGTCATCTCCACGCTCGATGACCTCACGACATGGGGTGCAGGGTTGTTCACGGGAACCGGCATTCTCGAGCCTGCCACCCAGCAGGAACGTCACGATTCGATCATCCGGGACTTCCCGCCGTCGTACTGCGACACCGCCCTCCAACACCGCCGGCTATGGAATCGGCATCAGCGACAAGGTCGGATGGTGGGGCCACGACGGGACCATTCCCGGCTACACCACGTCCCTCTTCCACAACTGCACCTCCGGCACCACGGTCATGGTGGTGGTCAACAGTGATGTGACTTTCGACGGCGCGGCGGGGCCCGTCGGCCCTGCACCTGCTGTTTTCGCTGCCCTGCTTGGCGCATTGACCGAACCCTGATTCCGCGTCCGGCGGCCGTGCTGGACAGCTGTTCCCCCAGCCCGCAACGCCGCGGGCATGTGAAAGGACGGACAACCATGAATGAACAACCAGCAGCACCGTTTCGTCGAGGCGCACTGTTTGACAGCGAATTCCACGACGAATTCGGCCAGTGGCCGGTGGCATACATCCCGTATGGCGGACCCACCATGGGTGAGATCACCGCCGTCGCACGTGCCGTAGGTGACGGCGATGACGCTGCATTCCTGGAAGGGTGGGTCGCGGCCGGGGACGCCAAGGTTGCCCAAGCCGAGGCGGCACTTGCCAACGGGCACCGGGTCAGCGCCCGGGACATGTTCCTGAAGGCCAGCTCAATGTACGCAACCTCGTTGCACCCCATGTTTGGTGCGCCCCCGGATCCTCGGCTGGTGGCGGCGTTCGGCAAGCAGATGGCCGCATTTGGGCGCGGGATGGAGCTGAGAGATGTTCCGGTGCAGCAGATCGGAATACCTTATGAGGGTGTCGAGTTGCCGGCTTATCTCATTCCCGCAACCGGGCACGAAAGGCAGGCTCGGCCGCTGCTGATCCTCAACAACGGCTACGACGCCACGATCACCGACATGTATTTCGCCTCCGGAGTCGCGGCCCTTGAGCGCGGCTACCACGTGCTGATGTTCGACGGTCCCGGGCAGGGTGCCATGCTGTACAAGCAGGGGCTGGCGCTGCGTCCTGACTGGGAGGTGGTGATCTCGGCCGTCGTGGACTACGCCGAGACGGTGGAGATTGTTGACGTCTCCCGAATTGCGCTCAGCGGCTGGAGCCTGGGCGGCTACCTGGCGCCCCGGGCAGCCACGGCGGAACATCGGCTGGCCGCCTGCATCGCAGATCCGGGACAGCTGGACCTTGGGGATTCCGTCCGCGCCTTCGCCGGCAAGTTCGGCGCCACTCCCGAGGAAGTCGCCGACCTGAACAATCTCACGGATGAAACCATTGCGGTCATGTGGAAGGCCATCCAGGCGGACCGGAAGCTGCGCTGGAGCATAGTGCAGCGCGGCTTCTGGGCGAACAGTGTTTCTGACCTTCGTTCCTTCATGATCAAGACGGCACAATTCACGCTGAAGGACAGGATCGGCGGCATTCAGTGCCCTACCTTGCTCACCTCAGCCGAGGGAGATCCCCTGGCTGACGCGACGGAAGCCTTCTACGATGCCTTGGAATGCCCCAAAACCTTCATGCGGTTTACGGCAGCGGAAGGCAGCAGCGGGCATTGCGAGATGGGTAACCGGGTGCTGCTCAACCAGCGGGTCCTCGACTGGTTGGATGACACGCTCAGGGTTGGGGCAGGCTGAGCCTTGCAGCAGGCAGGCTGCCCTGCAAGTCCGGCCCGCCTCCGTGGCGTGGCGGGATCTGCTGGCCGAACTCGCCGCGAGGCACTATGGTTTCTTCTCGGTCGCGGGATAGCTGACCTGCAAGTCCGGCCCAACAACGGCTCCTTCACTGAGTTCTGCTGGCTTCAATGAGGCGTGGCCGAGGATGTGGTGCACCTTCACGTCGTGGGCGAGCAGGTGGTCGGTGATGATGCGCCGGTGACACCTCCACCAGACAGCCTCCGAACACATCAAGGCCGTGGTACGTTCTGAACCTAGCTCTTGGAGCTCGGCCAAAGCCTGGCGAAAATCTTCCGACAGGGCGTGGTCTGCATAGTTGTGGAAGCTGCGGACCTGCCACCAGGCATTGACCTCGAACGGGATGACCTTACTAACGGGCCGACGCCCCGTCAGTGCCTCCTTGCGCACCAACGTGATGCCCTGCTCGCGCAAAGCCTCGCTGAGGGTGTCGGCGTTGAACTGCGGATACTTGTTGGATCCCGGCAACTTCCGAACATCCAGCACCTGTTCAATTCCATGTTGCTGGAGCAGTTCCAGGAACTCCTCCAGCGACCGGTTCGAGTGTCCGATCGTGGCGATGGGAAGCGGCGCCTCACCCGTCACTTGCCAGACTTCCCTGACGTCTTTGAAGCAGATTTTTTGCCCTCGATCAGGTGGAGGGCGCCGCCCTTGTGGGCGGCAATATGGTCGGTTTTATCGCTCTTGATCTCGTACTGCGGATCCTTCTCGGACGCCCTGTGGGTATGCCCTTTGTAATCGAAATCTGCGGTGTGGACGTGGGTGATGTGGCCGGAGACCCGGCCGGCCTCGGAGTTCCATGAAACGTGGTCACCGACGGAGAATTTCCCTGACATGAGTGCCCTCCTTCTTTTTCCCATTCAAGCACTTGGGCAAGGAGTAGTCACGGGCTCACGCCGATTACCGGGAAGTTCCACGGCGGTTCTCGCCTCTGCTTTGTTGACTCACCTTCCGGCCCGGGGTTGAGGAACATGTCAGCGCCACCTCTCCGGATCTTCGGAGGATCATGTTGAGTCAAGTCACGGCGGGTGGTTGGCACACTTTCCGAAATTGTGATGACTACTGGTGTCATGTCACTGTCATTCCGGCAGTGGCATGCCGAAAGTGTTGGTGACGGTGTCCTGCAGAAGTTGTCTCGCGCTTTTTTCCAACTACACCGTGCCGAGCGCGTAGGGAACCGCCAATGACGTGGGAACATTCCAACAGGCCACCACATCAAGCCACGATCCAGTGGCTTCTGCCACGCGTGCAGCTTCATTGAGCGCCGCAATGGGCCCGGGGACCCATCAATTCCGACGCCAATTTTGCCCATTTCCTGATTTGCGCTCACTGTACAAACCTTCCCTCGACGCCATGGCCATCTGGCTTCCATCCTGCTGTGCCATGACGCTGCGCCATAACGCCAGTGCATAGGGTCCAACGGCACCATTCCTTGGCGAGGCACGTCGCCGATCCACGGATTCGGGACCTTTGGCTCTGTGGTCCGCCCCGGCGCGGGCATACGCTGGCTGGCATGACATCAGGCTTGGCAATACAGCCGTCTGGGTTGTTTGGCACGCATCCAGCCCACAACATCGACTCTGGAGCAGGCAGGGGCCAACCATTTTGAACGCTACGCGGAAGTCGCAGAAATTCTAATCCGGCACGGATTCAGCTCGTTCGCTCCGTTATTGGGGCTTGGGCAGCTGCATCTGGGGCCCATGCCGCTTAGGACTGGAACAATGGCAACTCCCGACAGGCTGGTTGTGGCATTGGAGGAACTCGGCCCCACCTTCATCAAGCTCGGCCAATTGCTCTCAACACGCCCGGACATTCTCCCCCGGCAGTACATCACCGCGCTGGCACGACTTCAAGACGATGCTCCTCCCGTGGCAACGGACGATGTTCGTACAATTCTCGAGCAGGAATTGGGAGCTTCCCCTGACGTTGTTTTCAGCACCTTTGTGGACACCCCTCTCGCCAGCGCCTCCATCGGCCAGGCCCACGCGGCTACCCTTCACGACGGCACCTCTGTCGTCGTGAAGGTGCGCCGTCCCGGCGTCGTTGCCCAGGTTCAGGAGGATCTGGAGATACTGCAAAACTTGGCTCACCAGGCCAGCCGAAATTGGGCGGCGCTGGATGACTACAACGTGGAGGCCGTGGTCTCCACGTTCGCGGCAACCCTGCGGGCAGAATTGGACTATCTTGCGGAGGGACGGAATGCGGAGCGGTTCGCCCGTAATTTTTCCCACGCCACCGGCATCCACATTCCTAAAATCTACTGGTCAACCACCACCTCCAGAGTCTTGACGATGGAAAGGATCTACGGCCAAAGAATTGATGACAAGCAGGTAACCAACCTGCCCCTGGCAGACAGGGACCGACTCGCCACCACGGCGGCCACGGCAGCAGCCAAGATGATCTTCGAAGACGGTTTCTTCCACGCCGATCCGCACCCAGGAAATCTGTTCGTGGAGGCCACTGGCCGGATTGGACTGATCGACTTTGGCATGGCGGGAGAAGTGGACGAACAGCTCCGGAAGCAGCTCGGCAAACTCCTCCTCGCCTTCAGCCGCAACGACCCCGACCGAATCAGCCGCGCACTGCTGGGACTCTCCGTAAACCGAACTGCCACCGACCGAGGGCGCCTCCGGCAGGACGTGGCACGCTTTATGCAGCAATATCAGGGTCGGAATCTGGGCGAGATCCGGATTGCGCCACTGATCACCGAAATACTGACTATCCTGCGCACCCACCACATCCAACTACCCAGCGGAATTGCCATGCTCACGAAAATGGTCATCATGACCGAAGGCATGGGGGTGGGTCTCAACCCTGGCTTCAACCTCGGCGAAGTGCTCAACCCTACGCCGGGCGGCTGGCTCTAGAACAAATCAGCCCGCAAAAACTGCCTGGACTGCTCAAGCAACTGGGCCTGGATGCGGCCGCCTTTGGTGCAGACATGCCTGAAAGGCTGGAACGCATGTTGCAGCAACTCGACGACGGCGTCGAAGTGCATCTTCGTGCCGAGGAACTCGCTCCGCTCGTTGCAAGGGCCGAACGCATTGGCAACCGGCTGGTGGCCGGCCTGATTCTCGCGGCCTTCATTCGGGGCATCGGCGAACTGACAGCGGCAGACCACCGGCACCTGCAAAACTGGCAAAACACCCTGCTGGCCACAGGCGTTGGAGCCTTGGGTGCCATGGGCGGCTACCTGGCGTGGACGTCCCGTCCCGGGCTCCGCAGCCGCCGTCAATAGCGCTCCGGTTCACCGCCGAGCACCAACCTCCGGCCGTTCACACTCACCGGAGTAATCTCGACGTAGGTCCATTTCCGTGCCTTGGTCCAAGAATCGAGGTGGAGCAAGTCAGCGGTGCCAATCTCCGTCTGGGACTCCACCACCCTGGCCGTCCCCTTAACCACCACGCTCCACGCTTCCCCATCGCCGACTTCGTCGCTTTCCAGCGCCACCAAGGCATTGATTGTCATCTCGGCAAGTTTGGTGCCAGGATTTGTCCTGATCCAAATCTTCTCTGTGGTAGCGACGAAATTAAGCGGAAAATGTCCGGCTGATTGGCGACACTCACGGCCAACCTGCCAAATCGGCTGCCCTGCAGCAACCCCCACGCTTCGTCCCATGACAACACAACCCCGGGCTCTTCATCACTGTTCATAATCCGATCATCATGCCATTCTGTGCTTTTGTGTAGGGCCCAAGGGCCGTGATTACACGCAGCGGTCCGCCAAGGAGAATTTCCTGCAAGAACTTGGGACTTTGGTCCATGGTTTCCAGTCCTCTCACGGGTGATTATGGAAGTATCCCGCAAACGTGCGGGACCGTATGCCCAGGAGGTTGGGTCCCACGAAGAAATGGCGGCCATGCGCCCAAGCACCGAAGCCCACCACAACCCAATGCCAGCCCAGCATCGAAGAATCCGAGGAAGACATCATGGAACTGTCGGAGCACGAATCACGCATCCTCCAAGAGATCCAGCAAGACTTGACGGCCAGCGACCCGCGACTGGCGAGGGTTCTGACCACCGCCACGATCCAGGGACGGGCAATCCAGCACCTGTTGCTGGGCACCGCTGTCTTGGGGCCGAGCTTAGGACTGATGATCTTTGCCCTGACACTCGGTTCGATGCCCCTGGGCGCGGTAGCGTTCACCGCCATGACAGCAGGGGCCTATGTCGCATCGGCCCGATTTCCCCGGTTCCGAACGAAGAGAAGACTTAGTCGAAAATCAGTCAGGTCACAAATCCTGCCGGACCAGTGACCTCATGCTTCGCTTGCCCAGCGCACGCACCAGGCCGGAGAATGGGCTCCTAGACTGGCATGACCATGAGCACGCCGTTCGATTTTGCTTTCACGTCATGATTTTGACGGATCAATCCAGGAGATGATGGAAATTATGGGCATGAAGGTGCAGGCAACACATCCCGGACCCGCCACTGCCATCCGAGTCTTTATACTTGATGACCACGAACTTGTCAGACTGGGCCTAAAAGAAATGCTGGAGGGGAATGGCTTCACAGTTGTTGGCTCTTCCGGCTCAGCGGCGGAGGCCACACGCCTGATCCCTGCGCTTCATCCCGACGTGTGCGTGCTCGACGGGAGGCTGCCGGACGGTACCGGAATTGAAGTGTGCCGTGATGTGCGCTCAGTGGATCCGTCACTGAAATGCTTGATTCTGACAAGCTACGACGATGAGCAAGCACTCCGTGGAGCTGTGCTGGCTGGTGCTTCCGGTTATGTTTTGAAGGAGATTGGCGGCACAGACCTGATCTCTGCCATCCGGCTGGCTGCTGATGGCGGGTCCTTGTTTGATAGTGACCTCAAGAGCAGGGTTATTGCTGGCCTCACCGAACCGATCCCACTGGATCCCCGCGTGGCAGCTCTTACGGCACAGGAGCGCAGGGTCTTGACGCTCATTGGGCAAGGCATGACAAACAAGCAGATCGGCCAAGAACTGTTCCTTGCCGAAAAAACTGTCAAGAATTATGTGTCCTCACTGTTGGCGAAGCTTGGCTTCGAGCGTCGCACGCAGGCAGCTGTCTACATCACACGGAAATAGACTCCGGGGCAAGAGCCTGCCAAATAATCTTGACTCTATGGGCTGCTATTGGCAATTTCACGGTCCAGCGGAACTGACCAAAAGAATCTCGTCCCCTGACTCTCTGAGCCTTCCACCTGAAACACGCCGTCGTGGTTCAGTGCCCGAATCTCCATGTTTGCCAAACCGCTTGTGCCGTGGGGATTCCCGAGTCCACAGCCGTCGTCAATGACCGTGACACTCAAGGCTCCGCCGTTCGCGGAGACCGCAATGTCAATCTGGCTCGCTTGCGCATGCCTGACAGCATTACTGACGCCTTCCGTCACCACGGCAAGCAATTGGCCCGCCAGTTCAGGTGCCACGCGTGAATCGATGGGCCCGGACAGGACGATGCTTGGCGCAAAGGAGAGAGGTCTGGATACTTTGCTGACGACGTTCAAGATACGGCTGCTCAAGAGGTCGGTCCCACCGGACGAGGCACGGAGAGAATAAATGGTATCCCTTAGCTCCTTGATGGTTGCATCCAACTCGTCAGTAATGGCATGGATGCGAGAGAGACCCGCTGGATCGGAAACGAACCTGGCCATGCTCTGTATATTCAGCCCGGCGGCAAACAAGCGCTGGATAACGACGTCGTGGAGATCCTGAGCAATACGGTCGCGATCTGCGTACAACACCAGTTGTTCACGGATGCGATGGGTCTTGGCAAGCTCCAGAGCCAGTGCCGATTGTGCACAGTAGACGGCTGCCATTTCGACCGTGAGTGCCGAAAATCCCTTATCAGTCCTTGCCCGCACCAGTATGAGCAATCCCTGTTCGGCGCCCTTTGTGCCCAGGCGCGCCAGCAGTGCTGGTCCAGCCAGCCCTCCGGCAACGGATCCCAGAAGTTCGGTTGCCTTGCTGAAGGTCGCCGGCCTGCCCGACGTCAGGACGTTTCCCAGCCTGACACTGTCAAGATCCAACAACTGCCCCTGCCGTGCCTTCGAGTCCCTGCCGGCACCCGCAAGAACCTCCAATTGTCCGGCCTCATTGGGCGGACCGGCAATGAGGGCCAGCGTGGATTCCGATGCATCGAGGGCAGCCTCGGCCACCCAGCTCCGGCCAGCAGAGGGAACCTCATTCTGGGCGCCCATCATCCGCACCGCAATCTTTCTGCCGGCCTCCAGCCACTGGGTGCGCAGTTGTGCATCATCGAATAGTTTGGCGTTTTCAATAGCAAAACCGGCTGCGCCCGCAAGCGCGACGGCCATTTCCTGGTCTTCGTCCGTAAACAGTTCTCCGCCATTTTTTTCGGTGAGATACAGGTTTCCAAAAACAAAGTCTCGGACGCGGATGGGAACTCCCAAGAAGGTGCGCATGGGGGGATGATGCTCGGGGAATCCATAGGACGCGGGGTGGTCGTGAAGGTTGGGGAGGCGGATTGGGCGCGGATCTCGGATCAGCAGCCCCAACACTCCGTGGCCTGTGGGCAGGGGGCCTATGAGTTTTGCCAGTTCGGGATCGACGCCTTCCGTTACAAAATGGCTCAGCCTGCCATTATCGCCGATGACGCCCAAGGCCCCGTACTCGGCGTCAACGAGTTTGCAGGCTGCTTGCACAATGTGCCTCAGCACTGCATCCAGGCTGGGCTCTTCGGCAATGCATACAACCGCCGAGAGAAGCCCCTGCACCTTATCCTCGGCCGACAGACGAGGTGACTGGACGGAGGAGTCCGCCGATTCTTCGTTGCTTTGTCTCTGCTGCCTCATATCAGCCTTCCTTTGCATGCCTGGCTGAGCCCCTGGGTGCCGTTGGTTCCCCCCGTTTGGCTCATGCTACGCGGTTGGCAGCCATGCAGCCACGGTTGACAACAGGACTTTGTCCCCTAGCAGTACGAGCCCGAGGATTCTAGGCTCGATTCATGACCAATCAACCAGCCGCCGCACGGATGGATAATCTCCCAGTCCACGATTGTTGGGCCCAACTCCGTAAGGTATCGGTAGGCAGGCTCGCCCTCTGGAATAAGGACCATCCCGATATTTTCCCCATAAATTACACAGTGGACCACGGCACGCTCGTGTTTCGCACCGGCGAAGGGACCAAGCTCACGGCCCTGCTCGAAGACCATCCCGTTGCTTTCGAAGCCGACGGCGTCGACCCTGACACCGGCATCGCCTGGAGCGTGGTGGTCAAGGGATCTGCCGTTCTCCTGTCGTCAACTGACGACATTCTGGACAGCTTTTCCCTGCGACTATTCCCTTGGCATTCAGGCCACAAAGACAACTTTGTTCGCATCCAGCCGACGTCGGTCACAGGACGACGATTCAAGGTCACCCCGCCGGCGGACTGGTGGACTGCGTACGCCAATGCGCCTCACTCGCCGCCTGAATGAGGCGAGGCGCTCAAGCTTGATGCTCGATGCACGACGCACGACGCCAACGGCGATATCCGCCACACCTGTTCGCCCTCGGCCAGATATTGGCGGCCGATTGACGGTTTATCCGGCCACTGCCGAAAGGAACCACCGTGGATCAGAACATCGTAATTGGCATCGGGCACATGACCCGGGACACGTCCCTGCAGATCCCTCGCTAGGGCCCCGATGAACACTCCCTCCACCCATGCGGATCGCATTGTCGTTGGAATCGACGGCTCCGACCACTCCACGCACGCCTTGAGAGCCGCGGCAGGCCTCGCCAGTGCCCTGAACCTTCGACTCGAGGCCTTAACCTGCTGGAACCGGTCCGAAATATATCTTGCTGCGCAGATCCCCGCGGGAGTGTTTGCGGAAATCGACCCGCGGGAAGCGGAGGCTGCCCGCTTCGTGGAGGACGCCGTCGAACGCGTCTTTGGCCTGGAACGGCTGCGGGGCCTGATCACCGACATCAGGCACGGGCATCCGGCCCAGATCTTGGTGCAGGAAAGTGCCAACGCCCGACTGCTTGTCGTGGGCCGGCGCGGACGGGGTGGCTCCCGCGGACTTCGGCTTGGATCTGTGTCGTTCGTATCCATCGCACATGCCCGGTGTCCAGCACTCCTAGTCAGCAGTCAGGAGTAGGCCGCCATCGTCAGCTACCACTGCCATAAGAGAGGGAAGACGTTTATGCCGTTCATACGCCGATATTTCATGGTCGTTGCCACTGTCGGGGTCGGGGTGGTCGTGCTCCTGTTGTGGATCCTCGGCAGCGGGACCGGCGCGCAATGGCTGGCCAGTGTTTTCGCGTTGACGGCCGCCCTTTATAGGGGTGCTGCCATGGTGCGTGACATGTTCCATGGCCGGTGGGGTGTGGATATCCTTGCTGTGACGGCCATCGTCAGTACCGTCGCCGTAGGCGAATACGTTGCAGCCCTCATTGTTGTGCTGATGCTCTTTGGTGGCTCAGCACTCGAAGACTACGCCTCGGGCAGGGCGAAAGCAGAACTCAGCGCGCTGTTGGACCGCGTCCCCCAAACAGCCCACCGGGAAACTCCAGCCGGGGATTTGGAGGACGTTGCTGTAACGCAAATCAAGGCCGGGGATGTACTCGTGTTGAGACCAGCCGAGGTTGTTCCCGTTGACGGGCGTCTGCTCTCCCCAACCGCCTGCTTTGATGAATCCACCATTACAGGCGAAAGTCTTCCAGTGGAGTTGAAGCAGGGTGCTGGGGTGCTGAGCGGATCAGTCAACGGTGTTGCCGCGGTGAGGCTGGCCGCCACAGCCAAACACTCCCAATACAGCCACATTGTTGCACTGGTGCGTAACGCAGCCGCCAGCAGGGCACCTGTGGTTCGGCTCGCCGACAAATACGCTGCACCATTCACGGTGCTCGGCCTCCTGCTGGGAGGACTGGCCTGCCTGCTCAGCGGTGAGGCTGTGCGGTTCGCGGAAGTGCTGGTGGTTGCCACCCCCTGCCCACTCCTGATTGCAGCACCCGTGGCCTTTCTCGGCGGCATGAGTCGATCGGCAAGAAACGGAATCATTGTCAAGAACGGGGGCACTCTTGAACAGCTCGCCCGGATCAGGACCGCAGTCTTTGACAAGACCGGCACGTTGACGCAGGGTCAACCCTCGTTGGAGCAGATCCGGCTGTCAGACGCACCTGTCGCTGCCAGTTCGGATGAAAGGCTGCTCGCTTTGGCGGCGTCCGCGGAGCTGCATTCCTCGCACGTACTCGCCGCATCGGTGGTTTCAGCGGCGCGGGCCAGACAGCTGGTTATCCCCATGCCGTCGGAAGCCGCGGAACACGCTACCGACGGTGTGGCTGCCGTTGTCGACGGGCACCGGGTCTTCGTGGGGAAGCAGGCGTTTGTGGAACAAGTGACAGGCCCCATCGATGCGACAGTCTTTGCCAGCGGGCAACTGGCCGTCTACGTGGCGATTGAAAATGTCTACGCCGGAGCGCTCATCATGAGGGATCCCTTGCGCGACAATGCCATGGAGACCCTGGCCGCACTGGGTGTACTGGGCGTGAGGCGCACCGTGATGGTGACAGGCGATGCTGAGGCGACGGCCCGGCACATCGCCCAGGCTGCTGGAATCACCGAGGTGTGGGCCGCATGTCAGCCAGAGGACAAGGTCAATATTGTCAGGACATTCGCTCCGCGGCCAGTCATGATGGTGGGAGATGGCATCAACGATGCGCCCGTGTTGGCCGCGGCGGACGTTGGAGTGGCCATGGAGCGCTCACGCGCTGGCCACCGGTCCACTTCACCGACGTCCCGGCAGTCGATCCCCCACAGTCCCCTTGGTCACCACCATGGGGCAGTCGATTCGGGCGAGCACCAGCGATCCGATGGCGCCGGGGTTCATGTGCTTCACGGCTTCCCTGCCGCGGCTTCCAACCACAAGAAGTGCGGCTCCTTCCGCTGCGGCCGCAAGGGCCTCGGCTGCGGCCTTCCGGGTGTCCAGCACACGATCCACTGCCAGATGCGGGTAGCTGGCGTCGACAGCGGTGGCTGCTGCAACCAAAATCCGGTCACTTTCGCTTGACAGGTCCACCCCAGACCGGTCCTTCCCCTTCCCCCGTGCCGCAGCTCGGGCGCCGGCGGTGGAATGCACGATGGTCAGTGGCTGCCTCAATGCCGCCGCCTCCCCGGCAGCTACACGCAAGGCGCGTTCCGATTCGGGGCCCCCGTCGACACCCACCACCACGCCGCTTCCTGGCTTGGTGGTTCGCGGAATGACAGCCACCGTGCAGGCACTGCGGATCACCAAGGGCAGGACCACTGCACCGAAGCCTTCCCCATGTGCGCCGCCTGGTTTGTCCCGGCCCACCACCACCATGGCCGCACCGACAGAGAGTTCATCAAGCAGCTCGGCCACTTCACCCTGCTTCACGGTCGCGTGAACGGCTGTTGGAGGAAGTGATGATGAGATCCTAGCCCGTTCAGCATCCAACGCACCCACTGCCGTTTCATGCGCTTCCCGAGCCAGTCTCGGTGTTCCGGGGCCCCAGGCATCCGGCATGCACCACACCAGATTCACGTCGCAGGCCAACCGTTGAGCGCGCAGGACCGCCCAATCCACTGCGGCCGACGATGCCGGTGAGCCGTCAAAACCCACCACGATGGTGCCTGGCATGTGCCCTCCTGTTCGACACGGTAAGGATCCCGTGCTGGTTTCTGCAAACATACTGTGACTTGCCGGGATTGACGGTTTCGCACGGATCCGTGGCACGGTCCCTCCACCCTAGTTCCTGCATGTTGCCCAGCCGAAGCAAATCTGCCGATTCGCACTCGCCGTGGGTATGCACTTCGCCCGAGGATCATGGGGTTGCGATATGGCGGCCATCACCGGGGCACCAGTGGGCGTGGAACGCTGAACCGCGCGGCCCGACGGTGGATGCGGTGGCTGTTTCCCCGCAGGCGGCTTGGGCCAGGCACCGGAAATTCGCGGGCGAAGAACCACTTCTTTGCCGTCTCCACCAAGACCAGGTAAAAAACCACCATGACGAGCAGTGCTGCGAAGAAGAATGGGGGCAACGGGTCGAAGCCCAGGACACTGCCCACGGGCGAGAGCGGCAACAGCACACCCACAATGACCACTCCGAGGGACGCCCACAGCAGCCCGGCCGAGGGACGACTGCGCAGGAACGGTACTCTGCGGGTCCGGATGGCAAAAATGATCAGCGTCTGGGTGGCAATGGATTCAATGAACCAGCCGGCACGGAACTCGCCCGGCACAGCATGAAAGGCCAGCAGCATCAGGGCGAAGGTCGCAAAATCGAACAGCGAGCTGATGGGCCCGAAAACCAACATGAACCGCCGAATAAAGGCAATGTTCCAATGGGACGGAGCCAGGAGCTGCTCCTTGTCCACACGGTCCCCCGGGATGGCCAGCTGCCCCGTGTCGTAGAGCAGATTGTTCAGCAAGATCTGCCCCGGGAGCATGGGCAGGAAGCTCAACACCACGGACGCTGCTGCGGCGCTGAACATGTTGCCGAAATTGCTGGAGGTTCCCATGAGCACGTACTTGATCGTGTTGGCAAAGATGCGCCTGCCCTCACGCACCCCCTCGGCCAGGACTCCAAGGTCCTTGTCCATCAGGACTATGTCCGCCGCATCCTTGGCAACGTCGGTGGCACTGTCCACTGAGATGCCAACATCGGCGTGATGCAGCGCCAGTGCGTCGTTGACTCCGTCACCCAAAAAGCCCACGGACCGGCCTTGCTGGCGCAACAAACTGATGACGCGGGCCTTCTGCTCCGGTGACACTCGGGCAAAGATCCCGGTCTCCCCCAGCGCCGCTGAAAGTTCTGAATCCGAGAGCGCATCAATTTGTGCGCCAGTCAGCGTCCCCCCGGACTTCAGACCCAGATCCCTGCACACCTTTTCGGCCACCCGAGCATTGTCTCCGGTGGCAATCTTGACTGTGATGCCGAGATCGAACAACTCCAGCAGAGAGCCCTTCGCATTGGACTTGGGCTTGTCCAGAAAGACCAGAAATCCGTCCAGGACCAGACTGCGTTCATCCGCTGAATCCATGGATTCCATGCCCACAGCGGTACGTGAAGCAACAGCAACTACCCGGGATCCGGCGTCGTACTCGTGGTCGAGCAGGGCCTGCACCTCCTTTGGGACATGCTCGCAGAGTGGCAGAACATCCTCCGGTGAGCCCTTCGTGACAAGGACCCGGTTACCATCCGCGCCGACCACGAGCGCACTGGTCCGGCGGCGCCGGTGGTCGAAAGGGATGATGTCCAGCCGGTGGTGGTCGGCAGGGACAAAACTACGGGCCCTCGGCGCCTCCCACAGCGCCGCGTCGAGTGGATTCTGTGCCGCGGACGAGACAACCCCGTGGGAATAGTCGGCTTCGGTGGCCACCAGTCCCAGCGTGAAAAGGGCAGCCTCCGTGATCTCCGGGCGGACGGGGAGGGCGGTGGTGAAGCTGATGCGGCCCTCGGTGAGCGTGCCCGTTTTGTCCGTTACGAGCACGTCCATGTCGCCGAGATCCTCAATGCAGACCAGACGCTTGACGAGCACCTGGCGACGGGCCAGCACGCGGGTTCCGGCGGCCAGACAGGTGCTGACGACGGCCGGCAACAGTTGAGGTGTGATGCCGACGGCGATGGCCAAGGAAAACAGCAACGAGTCGAACAAGGGGCGGCCAAGGAGGAGATTGGCAACAAAAATGAGCGTGGTCAGGACCACGGCCACCTGAAGCAGTAGGTACGAGAACCTTTTCAGGCCTACTTGGAATTCTGTCTGGGGGTGGCGCTCGCCCAGCCCCAACGCTATGCGGCCAAACTCGGCCTGACCGCCCGTGGCAACCACAACCCCCGTGCAGCTCCCCGTCTGCACAACGGTCCCCATGAAGACGCAACACGACAAGTCTCCCAACGCCGACTCCCCTGTGACCGGAGCAGGCAGCTTGTCCACGGGCAGTGACTCGCCCGTCAGGATGCTCTCATCACACAACAGACCCTCGCTGTCCAGCAGCCGGATGTCCGCCGGGATGACTGCGCCCAAAGCCAGCCGGACAACGTCGCCGGGCACCAGATCCGCTACGCCGATTTGGCATTCCGCACCGTCCCGAAGGACAACCACGGTATGCGTGACGCGGGAGTGAAGTGCCTCAGCGGCCCGTTCGGCCCGGAATTCATTGCTGAATCCCAGCCCGACGCTGGCAAGCAAGATGACTCCGATGACTGTCGAATTCGTTGCATCCCCCAAGAACAAGGACACACCGGCGGTGACAACCAAAAGAATCAAGATGGGACTGCGCAATTGGCGCCAAAGCACCGGCCATGGACTGGCCTTGTGCGTTCTCAAGGCGTTGGGGCCAACCTCATCCAGCCGCCGGTGCGCCTCGGCAGTGGCAATCCCCCTGTGGGTGAACCCCAATTCTTTCAGCGTCTGCTCGGGCGTCAACCGGGCAGCATCTTCGATGGTGAGCACCTGGGCAGCTGCCCCGGCGGACCTAGATGTTGCCAGTTGGCTCATCGACGTCCTGCCCCTGTGACTCCTGCACTGTCGCTGGCCTCCCCTCGCCCACCAGCTGTGCCCCATGGACCACAAGGACCGGACACCGGGCATGGGCGGCACAGGCGGAGCTGACAGAGCCAAGCAACATGCCTGCGAAACCGCCGTGGCCCCGCGAACCGACAATAAGCATTTGTGCGGACTGCGCCAGGTTGAGCAACACCGGCACCGGTCGGCCGCGACGAACTTCGGCAACCAGGCCAGCCGGCGAATCTCCTTCGAACGCTTGATTCAGCGCTTCATCCAGCACCCGCTGTGCTTCTGATTCGCCATCCCAATCGGTGACGGGATATGGCCCGTACACCGTTTCAAGGTGCCATGCAGAAATGGCCATGATGGTGCATCCAAGTGTGGAAGCCAGCGTTTTGGCCCACCGCAACGCCAAGATGGATTCCGGGGAACCGTCCACTCCGACGACAATGGGTGCCGCCCTGCGAGGTGTCACATCGGTCATGTTCACTACCAACCTTCAGTTGCTTGAACCCGGGTGCGCCCCACAGGGGTGCTGTGTGCACCGGTACCAGGCACGGCCCGGCATCATTCACGCTTCATGTTTGTCCAAGCTGACGGCCCTGCACAGGGTACAAGGGCCCTAACTGCGAGAGCCGCATCGTGCCACTCTAGAAAGAACAGACGTAGGCTTCCTGCGTCGGTAAGCCAGTCACTTGGGCTCGCAGTGAACCAAAGACGATACGGAGTCAACCTTGAAGAGCCAGCTCAACCAAGTCACCACCAAAGGTCAAAACAATGTCCACCCCGTAGACGCCGAACCCGTCCTGGGGCCGTACGAGCTTGAGCTGCTCAACCGATATTGGGATGCTGCCAATTACCTGACGGTGGCGCAGATCTATCTGCAGGAGAATGCCCTGCTGCGGTCCCCCCTTGCGGCGGAACAAATCAAGCCCCGCTTGCTGGGCCATTGGGGAACCAGCCCCGGATTGTCCTTGATCTACGTCCACTTGAACCGGCTCATTCGCAATACCGGAGCCAAAATACTGTTCATGGCCGGCCCCGGCCATGGCGGCCCGGCTGTGGTTGCAAATCTCTATCTCGAGGGGACCTACTCCGAAATCTATCCCCGCGTCAGCCAGGACCCTGAGGGGCTCCGGCAGTTGGTTCGCCAGTTCTCCACCCCCGGCGGCATCCCCAGTCACGTCGGCCCGGCAACACCCGGGTCCATCCACGAAGGCGGCGAGCTGGGCTATTCGCTGGCCCATGCCACGGGAGCAGCCATGGATAACCCGGAACTTATCGTGGCCTGCGTGGTCGGCGATGGAGAAGCCGAAACCGGCCCACTTGAGGGTGCATGGAAGGCTCCGTCCTTCCTCAACCCGAGCCGGGACGGCGCCGTGCTTCCGATATTGCACCTCAACGGCTACAAGATCTCCGGCCCCACAGTGCTTGGGCGCCAGTCCGACGAGCAGGTCATGGCGCTGCTGCGCGCACACGGTTGGGACCCCGTCGTCGTCGCCGGCAACGACCCCACTCTGGTGCACCCCCAACTGGCAGAGGCTGTGGAGAACGCCCACGCCCGCATTGTCCAGATCCAGGAGCAGGCGCGCCAACGCGGAGCCACCGGCCCCGCTCCCTGGCCGGCGATCATCCTGCGCACGCCCAAAGGCTGGACCGGTCCGGAGGTTGTCGACGGAATTCAGGTGGAAGGCACGTTCCGCGCCCACCAGGTCCCGTTGGCCGGTGTCCGCGAGAACCCCGCCCATCTGGCCCAGCTGGAGGCCTGGCTGCGCTCCTACAAACCCGAAACACTCTTTGACGCTGCCGGCCGGTTGGTGCCGGAACTGGCTGCCCTGGCACCGCAAGGTGACTTGCGCATGGGCGCCAACCCCTGGGCCAACGGCGGCACGGACGTGTCTCCATTGCCTTTGCGTCCCCTCGAAAACTACGCCCTTGATGTGCCTGTGCCGGGGTCCATCAAGCACGAGACCACCAGGCCCCTGGGTGAAATGCTCCGCGACATTTACACGGACACCTCCCAGGATCCCCGTTTCCGGCTGTTCAGCCCGGACGAGACCAACAGCAACAGGCTCGGCGCCGTCTTCGAAGTCACCGACCGGTGCCAGATGGAGGCTGTCCGGGACGGTGATGACCATCTGTCCCCGGACGGGCGCGTCATGGAGGTCCTCTCCGAACACCTCTGCCAGGGCTGGCTCGAAGGCTACGCCCTCACCGGACGGCACGGACTGTTCGCCACCTATGAGGCGTTCGCCATGGTCAGCGCCTCCATGACCATCCAACACGCCAAATGGCTCCAGCACGCCCGCGAACTTCCATGGCGAAACCCCGTGCCCAGCCTCAACATCCTGCTCACCTCAACCTGTTGGCGCAATGACCACAACGGCTTCAGCCATCAGGGACCAGGCCTGATCGACACCGTCCTCTCACTCTCGGGCACCGTCATCCGCGTCTACCTGCCACCGGATTCCAACACCTTGCTGGCCGCAGCCGAACACGTCCTGCTCAGCAAGGACTACGTGAATTTGGTGGTGGTGGACAAGCAGGCCCACCCCCAGTATTTGAACCTCGACGACGCCCGCAGGCATGCTGCTGCCGGTGCCTCGATCTGGCACTGGGCAGGAAACGACGACACGCCCAGCGGAGAGATCACCCACCGGAGCGCGTTGTCCGGCACTGAATCCTCCATCACCACCCCTGACGAGCCAACGGGGGCAACCGAACCGGACATTGTCATGGCCTGCGCCGGCGACGTCCCGACAGAGGAGACTTTGGCCGCCGCGTGGCTGCTCCAGCATCATGTCCCGGAGCTGCGGGTGCGCGTTGTCAACGTCATGGATCTGCTCGTGCTGCCTCCACGCGACACGCACCCCCACGGGCTCTCCGCCGTTGACTTTGAAAGGCTGTTCACCACTGACGGCGAGGTGATAGTTGCCTGGCATGGATATGCCCGGGCGTTCCACCAGCTTCTGCATAGCCGCCCGAACCCGGGTCGGTTCCACGTCCGTGGCTACAACGAGCAGGGCACCACCACCACCCCGTTCGACATGGTGGTCCTGAACCGCATGAGCCGGTACCACCTGGCCCTGGAGGCGCTGACCCGGGTCAACGGCCACTTTGACGGAGCACAGGAATTGGCAGAGCACTGCCGGCAGATGCTTGGCAAACATGAAACCTACATTCGCGGGCATCTGGAAGACATGCCGGAAATTCGCGACTGGGTCTGGACCCCGCCCCAGGACCGAAGGAATGCACCTTGACCACCGAACCAGGACCCCTCACGATCATCGTGGGTGTCGACGGATCAGACTCATCCATCGAGGCGCTGCGTCAAGCCCTGTGGTTGGCGAAAGCGCTCAACGCAAGTGTGACGGCCTTGACCTGTTGGAACTACCCCAGCGCCTATGCTGCTCCCTACGCGTTGGGCGGATTCGATTTCAAGGGGACAGCCCAAAAAATCCTCGACACCGCCGTCGCGGATGCGTTCGGCCCGGACCGGCCCGGGAATCTCACAACCCGGCTGGTCCAGGGACCAGCCCGGCCAACACTGATTGAAGCCAGCAGGCATGCCTCGCTGCTCGTTCTTGGGCGCCGTGGCATGGGCGGTTTCAAAGGCCTGTTGCTGGGCTCCGTCAGTGCAGCCTGCACAGCCCACGCCCACTGCCCCGTGGTCGTCGTCCACGCGCCAAAAGTGGACGAACACCATGCATAGGCCGCCGGCGGCCCCACCCTTCGCGGGCAAGCTGCCGCAAGGGGCCGCCTGCTAGTTTGGGCCCATGAGCAACTTAACCGGATCCCACAGCAACGAACCGCACACGGCCAACATTGCGGGGCGCCTGAACTGGCTCCGGGCCGGGGTCCTCGGCGCCAACGACGGCATCGTTTCAGTGGCCGCAACGGTGGTGGGCGTCGCGGGTGTGACCAACACGCCCACCCCAATTCTTGTGGCCGGCACCGCCGCCCTGGTGGGCGGTGCCGTTTCCATGGCCCTGGGCGAGTATGTATCCGTGAGCAGCCAGCGCGACAGCCAGCGGGCATTGGTCGAAATGGAACGCCGGGAGCTGGCCGAGGACCCGGGGGCGGAGTTGGCAGAACTCACCGGCCTTTATCTGGCCAAGGGCCTGAGCGATGCGACAGCACAGCAGGTGGCGCTCGAACTCACTGAACATGACGCCCTGGCCGCCCATCTCTCCGCAGAGCTGAACATTGACGAGGCTGACGAGGCCAGCCCCTGGCAGGCTGCCTACGCCTCGGCCGCAGCCTTCACCATCGGCGCCATACTGCCGCTGATTGCCATCCTGCTGCCACCCACCGCATGGCGGATCCCGGTGACGTTTGCCGCCGTCCTGCTGGCCCTTGCCCTCACCGGCACACTGAGCGCCGCCATCGGGGGCAGTTCCAAGACCACCTCGGCCGTGCGCCTCGTCATTGGCGGCGCTCTGGCCCTCGCGGCGACTTATGGAATTGGCAGCCTGCTCGGGGCAAGCGGGGTCATTTAGCGGCCTTTAGGGCCAGTGCCGGCTTGGGGCACAGCGCAACCGCCTCGCGAGCATCCTCTAGATCGTCCACACCAATCTCAACGATTGTGCGCTCGCCATTGCGCGCCTGCCTGGCCATGGGGTACCCCAGTCATCTCGGCCCAACAGCTCCGGCAGCACTTTGGTGCACAGCCTGCGGCCGTCACACCTGGTCCAGTCAATGTGGAGTGTTTCGCACATGATGCTCCGGCGGTGGTGCGTGCGCAGTTCCCCACGAGGTGGGCGCGTACGTCGTCGGAAAATGTCTCCAATGCGGTGCCGACCAGCCGGGCCGTGCCATCCGGATGGTGGCAGGCTCGCCTACCGACAACTCCAGCTTGCCGGGCACGGTGCGTGGCTGGACGAACGTGTGACGGCGGCACGCAGGAGCACCAGGGTGCTAAAGTTTGGGCCTTTGTGCCCTACCTTGGCTTAACCGTCCCTCCGTAGGATCGTCACATGAGAGATGACAAAGTGGCACCCAAAGCAGAATCCCTGACAACCCAGCAATGCTGGAAGCTCCTTTCCGACACGTCAGTCGGCAGGCTTGCCGTGATCGTTGGCGGGAAGCCGGACGTCTTCCCGGTGAACTACAAGATCGACGGCGAATCCCTCCTGTTCCGCACGGGCCCCGGCACCAAAGTTGATGCCATCAATGACGATGCCAGCGTCGCGTTGGAAGCAGACGCTGTCAGCGCAGAATTTGGCCTCGCGTGGAGTATCGTCGTCAAAGGCAGCGCCGAAAGCGTGCCGGCGGACGGCTCTGAACTTAACGCTGCAGTTCGTGGATTGTTTCCATGGCAAGGGGTGGGAAAGAGCCATCTCATTCGCATTGTGCCGGACACCGTTACTGGCAGGCGTTTCACGATGGATGCTTCCATGACGTGGAACCTTCCCTTGAATGACGCAGTCCGGGCTGGGCTCGAATAGGCGACTCCCGGGCATTCCACCCGGGAACTGTCTCTGCCTGTCTCCAACGGGACTTGGTAACCCTCTGGCCGCTGGAACCTTGGAGAGGATACGTCCTTCGCATCGGCAGCGCTCTCTGCTGCGGGTGCCATGGACGGTCCGCAACACGGCCTGGTTTAGCCCAACTGGACAAGTCCACCGCAAGACTGCGGCCAGTCCACGTGGGGGAAGGGTCACATCCCTCTCCCACGGCCAGTACTGTCCCGCTCCGGTCTGTCCCGTCCCGGTGGTTGCATCCCGCCCACACGGACGTGGTCGGCGATATCCCGCGCGCCTGCCGTTGCATGTACCCGGCCGTGCCCGCACCGCTCACATCCTTGGTTCTGTCCGCGCACATCCACGGTGCGTCACCCAGCCGCTGGTCGCAACTGAGCCCGGCCGGGAGTCGCCGTCAGGACCGCTGCGATCATCATCGCCGAGGTACCCGCTAAACCGTCACCCGCGCCGCACACCTAGCCTCGTACGCACGTTTAGCACCGGCTGCCCGTCATGCTCGCCATGTCTCCGGAGGGGTCGCTTTTTCATTTTCCGGAGCCAAAGTTGCCAACCAGAACACTCAGGGTCCGCTCCACGCCGGCTGCCGCCAAGGCGGCGTTGACGCATCGGGAGGTTGATCCAGTGTTACGTCTCATTGACGCCCCTGGTGAGGCAGTGTTCGACTTTGCTGCCGGCCATTTCCGGCGCGCCCCGGCCAACTGAGGCCACCAACTACCTGAACCCAGTTTCCACGGCCGCTGTTCCTGGCCTCCCCGTGATCACGGACGTGGGCAAACGCCGGGCGGGAACAACTTGGCGGGGCTGAATCACTACCTCGAGAAGCCGGGCCCACGGTCGGGAGCCGCCCTGTCACGTTCAACGGCAACGGCGCTCCCAGCGACTCCCAGCAAGGCAAGGACCAGGGCCAGTTCCACAATGCCGAGCCCAAAGTAGACCGCCTGCAGGAATGAGTACCCATGGATGACGGCCAGCTCCACGAAGATCCAGATCAACATGCCAAATCCGGCGACGGCCGCTGCCAAAAGGGACCACTGGCGGTTTGCGAGCAACGCCAGTGCGGCCAACAATTGGGTGCCGCCGACCACCAAGCCGAGGATGAGTCCCGGGACCACGAACGAATGGAACGGGCTGCCCTCCAAAGATGCCAGGGGCATTCCGGCGCCGTTGAAGACCAAGGCCATCACGGCACCCACAACTGCGGAAAATGCCCCAAAAAGGAAGAGAATGACGAGTGTTGCCCGGGCATGCTTCATGATGCTGGAGCCTTTCCAATGGTTTTCGATGCCTGTGCGGCAAGATTCCCGCCCGCGGGCTGGGCACAGGTCACTTCTCCGGACAGCATGATCGTTTCCCGGTCGGTGACAGGGAGACACCCCGGCGGTGCGACCATGGCGGATCCGGTCTGGTCCAGATGGCTGTCGGCGGCCTTGGAGGCACGGCCGGCGACGAGGGATGCGCCCCCAAACTGCGTGTCGGCGGCTGCTGCACTGCCGCGTGTCCGCGACTGCGCCCGAAACCATTCACACACGCACTGTCAAGAAACGGCCGCACCTGCCGCCCCGGCCAGATGTTTGTGAACCAGAGGAATACGACGGCGGCGAACGCCGCAAAGATGTACCCTCCCCTTCGCCCGGCGGCACCCATTCGTGCCCTCCCCTGCCGAAGCAGGGAAAGTCGGGCTGCTTCTTCAGTCATGCCTCCCATGGTGTCCCAATCTCCGCTGGTCCCCTAGAGGCGAAAGCCCCGGTGGCACCGCCAAAGATGGCACGGCAACACAATCTGGCCACGTCTTGGCAATGGCAGAATCTGCCAGAGAGCGGTCGCTTCCTGCCGCCCGGGCGCTGGCCCGCTGGAACACCTGCCGCAACTGCAGTCCCGGAGGTCACCAGCTGGCGGCTGCTCCGGTTCTGGTTGCCGCTTCCCCTTCGGCGCGCTTGCCAGCGCGTCACTTCGCCTGGGCACGTCGCACCGGAGGCCGGGCGACGTGCCAATGACGACGTACTCAACGGTGGAGCACTGTGGATTCCCGGGTTTCCAGCACCATGTTCAAGCTGTCGCCAGGCCCAAGGACGTGCTCCTGGCCTTCAATGTTGATGTGGATAGGCGCGGCCCGGCCTGCGGCGAGGATCATCGAGACGTTGTCTGCAGTGAGCGTGACGGCAATTTGCTGGCCGCGGAAACAAAGCTGGAAAGATGCGCGTGAGAGCTCATTCGGCAGCAGGGGATGCAGCCACAACGTGTCCCCACGCGTTTCCACCCCTCCATAACAGCGCAGCACCATGTCCGAGGTCCCGGCCATGGCGCCGAGGTGCACGCCTTCCCTTGTGCTCCCGCCCTGGGTGTCTGCAATATCGCATTCCAGGCTCTGGGTGAAGAGTGTCCAGGATTGTTGCCGGTCGCTGCGTGCCAGGACCCAACTGTGCGCCAGCCTGCTCAAGGTAGAGCCATGGCTGGTACGGGCCAAATAGTAGCTGATGGTCCGAGGAACCATATCGGGTGGAAACAGGTAGCCAAGCCGGTCGAAAACTTCCCTGAGTTCCTCGGCAGACAACAGGTAAAACAGCATGAGGACATCGGCCTGTTTGGACAGCTTGTAGTTGTTGGTCGAGTCCCCTTCCGCCTGAAGTATGAGATCCAGGCGGGCAATATCACCGTATCGGTGACGATAGCTGGCCCAGTCAAATTCCTTCAGCTCCTCATACCCTTCAAATTGGCTGATGACACCGTCGGCGTGAAATGGCACCCGCAGCCGGCGGCTGATCCTGTCCCATGCGGCGAGTTCCTCCGGCCCCACGGAGAGGCGCAACTGAAGGGATCCGCCGTCGACCGCTGAGACAGTGTCCATCGCTTCCGCGGATTTCACCAGAACCCATGATGCAAGCACGTTTGTGTAGGCATTGTTGCGCACGCCCTCGCCGGGCTGGCCCGGGTAACCGTCATGGAATTCATCAGGACCCATGACCGCCGTGATGTCGTATCTGTCATCCACCGAGGAGGATGTGGCCAGGGCGGCGAAGAATCGGGCAACTTCCACCAGTAGTTCGGCACCGTACCGGGCCAGGAATGCGGTGTCACCGGTGGCCTGAAAGTACATCCAGACGTTGTAGGCAATGGCCAGGCCACTATGCCGTTGCAGCCGGGAGTTGTCCGGCATCCATTGCTGGTCCCGAACATTGAACAGTGCGGATGGTGTCTCTTCCCGGCCGTCGCTGCCGCTCTGCCATGGGAACATGGCCCCAACGAAACCCGCCGCCCGGGCCGCCGCCCTGGCCTCGTCCAAGCGACGGTACCTATACAGCAGGAACGACCTGGTGAGGTCCGGGCGCCTGAGGGTGAGCATCGGAAATACGAACAGTTCATCCCAGAAAATATGTCCCCTGTAGCCTTCACCATGCAGTCCCCTCGCTGGCACGCCGGCGTCCAGGTCGGGTCCGGCTGAGGCGACGGTTTGCAGCACATGAAAGGTGTTGAGGTTCAGCGCCTGGCGGTGGCTTGGTCCGGTTCCCAAGGCCATCCCAAAAATACCCCAGAGGTCGTCCCAGGCGATTTTGTGGGCCCGCAGTAGAGTCTCCGGCGCCGCCGTCCGCGCCATCCGCGCGCTCGCAGACAGCGGGGCAGTTGACAATGCCCGGTCGCGCGAAGTAGTTGCCGCCACAGTCCTTTCTATGGTGACAGGCCGTCCCGGCTCCACGGCGAAGTGGATGGAGAACCCGGCCCTGACAGCATCCAGGAGCGGCCGGCGCCTGACCGTGACCGGCTCCCCCACGGCATTTCTCAGGCGCGTGCGAAGGGCCATGGCAATGGCGATGCCTGACTGCATGGTCCGGGATTTCCACAGGACGGTTTCCTCATCTAGCCGGCTGCCGCCAATGGCCATGAGGTGGTCACCGGAGAGGTGGCTGTCAGCTTCGGAGTTCCGGTTGCCCGCAGCTGCCTTGATGGCAGAAACCACCTCCATCTCCCCCACCCAGTCCTCGGCTTCGACGGTTGTTTCAATGACAGCCAGATGGGGGTCAGCCATTGACTGGAACTGCCGGGACACCACACGTGTGGTCCTGCCGGCGGAGTCGCGATAGCGGTTGCTCCGAGTCAATATCCCGTGCCGGAGGTCAAGGGACTGGTGGTGGCTGAGCATCTCCGGCTCCCCCGGTTGCAGCAGTGGACCGCCAACCGGCTGGATGGAAAGAAATGTCCAATCAGGGGCATTGACCATGTGCTCGGCTTCATCAATCCGTCCGGCCAGCTGTGTCACGGCGCGGTTGTAGACACCTGCGAAGTACGTTCCCGGATAGTGGGTTTCGTCGGCGTGCGTGCCGGGAACGGATCCCCGGGTGGCCCAGTACCCGTTTCCGAGTGCGCACAGCGTTTCTCGCTGGCCTTCCTGGGCTGGATCGAAGCCATCGAAGCCCAGCAGCCATTCGTCAACGACCCCATCTTTGGTCCATGGTTCATCTTCGGTTTGGGCTGGCGGTGCCCAATTGGTGGCACTTGCCGGCGGCCGCACCAGTGACAGGGCGCTGAGGTCTTTGACGACGACGTTCGCCCCGGACTCCAGCAGGCTTCCGTTCCCCGTGCCCCTGTCGACACCAACGACCAACGCAAAGCCGCCGGATACCCCGGCCTGGACACCCGCCGAGGCGTCTTCCAGGACGACGGCGTCCGCCGGCCGGACATGGAGACGCCGGGCTGCCTCAAGGAACATTGCCGGGTCCGGTTTCCCCGGCAGTTCAAGGTTTGCCGCATCGGTTCCATCCACGAGAACAGTGAACAGTTCTGTGATGCCTGCTGCAGCCAATATCGCCCGGCAGTTCCGGCTGGCCGTGACCAGGGCAGTTGGCACCATGGCACCGAGGAGCCGGCGCAACAGCGCCAGCGCATCGGGGAAGACGACTGCCCCTGGCGCCTTGATGAGTCCCCCGAAGATTTGTTGCTTTCGGGCGGCCATGCCGAAGATGCTCAAGGTGCCCGGTGCGTCGCCGGAATCGCCTTCGGGTGCATGGATTCCCCGATGTGCCAGAAAGGTCCTGATGCCGTCTTCGCGACTCCGGCCGTCAACGAACGTCCGGTAGTCCCGTTCAAGGTCAAAACCTTCGCCCGAGTCACTAGACAAGACTGGCAATACTTCATCAAAAAGCGTCTTCCATGCTGCCGCATGCACCTTGGCGGTGTCCGTGACCACGCCGTCCATGTCAAAAATGACGGCACCGTAGCCACCTGCCGGCGCCGTCCTGTTGTGCGCCCGTGAGACATTCCGGAGTTTCATGTCCTCCACCATTCCCGTTTCCGCGTGTTTTGACGCCCGCAAGCTGCCTCCGGCCCTATGCCGCCTGGGCGGCAATGCTCATTCCTATGTTCCCTGCAAATGCCCGGGCTGCACAGGGCACAAGGTCCCACCTTGTCCGCGGGGGTCCGGCTGCCAAATGGTTCATATGCGGGCACTTTGGCCCTAATCACGGCGCCCGTCCGGCAGTAGCGTCGATGGTGCGGGCCGGATCTCCTGGCCAAGTGCAGTCCCACGCAGCAGCACCCATCGAGAGGACATGTCATGAAAGCTCTGGTTTACCAAGGCCCAGGCAAGAAGGAATGGAAAGACGTTCCGATGCCCCGGCTGGCCAACCCCGGTGACGTGATAGTCCGCGTGGACACCACCACTATTTGCGGCACGGACCTGCACATCTTAAAGGGCGATGTTCCTGCCGTCACGCCGGGCCGTATTCTGGGCCATGAAGGCGTTGGCACAGTCGCGGAGATCGGATCAGGCGTGAACGACTTGGCGGTCGGCGACCGCGTCATCATCTCCTGCATCAAGTCCTGCGGGCACTGCATCAACTGCCGCAGCGGCTTGTATTCACACTGTCTCGGGGACGAGGGTGCCTCCGGCATTGGCTGGGTTTTTGGGCACCTCATCGACGGAACCCAGGCCGAATATGTCCGTGTGCCCTACGCCGACAACTCGCTGCACAAGCTGCCCGACGGCGTGAGTGACGTCCAGGCTGTCATGCTCTCTGACATTTTGCCCACCGGATTCGAGATTGGGGTCCTTGCCGGCCAGGTCAAGCCCGGTGACGTGGTGGCGGTCATCGGTGCCGGCCCCGTGGGGCTCGCCGCCATGATGACCTCGGGGTTGTGCGGCGCGGCCAAGGTCATCGCCCTTGACGTGGACAAGGGCCGACTGGAGCAGGCCAGAAAATTTGGCGCCACAGACGTCGTCAACTCCGGCACCGAAGACTGGAAAGAGCAGGTCTTTGCCCTCACCGACGGGGCCGGGGTGGACGTTGCCATCGAAGCCGTCGGGCTTCCGGAAACGTTTGTGATGGCAGTGGACACGGTGCGCCCCGGCGGCCATGTGGCCAACGTCGGCGTTCATGGAAAGTCCGTCGAACTGCACCTGGACGAGCTGTGGATTCGCAATATCACCATCACCATGGGCCTGGTTAACGCAAACACCACGCCCATGCTGCTCAAGCTCGTTGCCTCGCACAAGATCCCTGCCGAACAGTTCGCCACCCACTTCTTCACCTTCGATCAAATGCTGGACGCCTACGAAACGTTCTCGAATGCGGCCACCACCAAGGCCCTCAAGGTCGTCATTTCACGCGCTGGCTGAGCGCCGCGCAGCAAGCAGATCCGGTGGGAAATAGCATTTTCTCGCCATTGTGAAAGGAAGAAAACCATGTCCCAGGTAACCATCATCGGCAACGGACACATGGCCAGGGCCATAGCTGTACGCATGATCCATGCCCGCCATTCGGTCCAGATCCTTGGCCGTGACGGAGAAAGAACCCGCGAGCTGGTCGAAGACCTCGGTGCCGGCGCCACGGGGGGCGGAGAAGAAGCAGTGGTCGAAGGCGGCATCGTCTTTCTGGCAGTCCCCTATGAGGAAGCAATAAACGCGGTGCTCCTCTACGGAGAAACCTTGGCCGGCAAGGTAGTGGTCGACATCAGCAACCCGGTCAACCTGGCAGACTTTGACTCAATGCGTACCCCCGCAGGGACATCGGCAGCAGAGCAGGTTGCCCTGCATGCTTCCAAGGAAGCTTTGGTGGTCAAGGCATTCAACACCTGTTTCGCGGCAACCCTTGAAGCCGGACAGGTTGCCGGACAGCCCTTGGACGTCTTCATTGCAGGCGACTCACAGGAAGCCAAGCTCAAAGTCAGCGCCGTCGTGGCCGCATCCGGCCTACGTCCGATCGACGTCGGCCCCCTCCGCCGGGCGCGGGAACTGGAGGCCATGATGCTGATGCTCATGGGATTGCAGGTGGACCCGGAACATGAGAACTTCAATTGGGACACTGCAATCAAGCTTCTTCCGTGATCTCCTGGAGCGGGAGCGACATGACTGCACAAACCAGTGAGCCCGATCGCGTCGTCAGTGGTGCCCGATCCGGCCACTCGGTCAGGGCCTTGGGGACAACCGCAACATCACGATAGCCACAGCGGAAGGCGGGACCCGACGGCGGCCCCGCCTTCCGCTGAGCCGGGCTCAGTGCGGATGCGCCAGGGAGACTGTTTCCAGATACTCTGCCGCCCGTGCTTTCCATCCCAGTTCGTGCTTGATCCGCAGGCGCAGGGCCTCGGAGGCGTTAGGTTCACCGTGGACGATGTAGCTCATGCGCGGCGCTTCCGGGGCATTCCGCAACCAGGCCATGATGGCGTCAGCATCGGCGTGGGCCGAAAACGCCTCCGTCTGAAATACTTCCGCCCGGACGGCGATATCCTGCCCATAGATGCGCAGCTGGCGGTTCCCTGATGCCAGCGAAGCTCCCCGAGTTCCGCCGGCCTGGTATCCGGCCAGCACAATCGCATTCCTGCGGTCCTGCCCATAGCTGGCCACGTGGTGGAGGATCCGTCCGCCGGTGAGCATGCCGCTGGCGGAGATGATGATCATGGGCCCGCCACGGAGATTGAGCAGCTTGGACTCATCCACTGTCCGGGTCATGGTTGCCAGCTTGTACATCTGGCTAAACTCGGCGTCGCTGATCCGGTGCTCGTCGCGGTGCCGCTGGTACATGAGCGAGGCATCGATTGCCATCGGACTGTTCAGAAAGATCGGGACCTCCGGGATCGCGCCGCGACGCAGCAACCTCGACAAGCTCAGCAATATGCTCTCGGCCCGCCCCACTGCGAACGAGGCAATCATAATCACACCGCCACGCTTGAGCACCCGGTTGACCAGTTCCCCCAACCCGTCGTCGGCGTTTCCGGGCGGGTGCGAGCGGTTTCCGTACGTCGATTCCGTGACAAGAACATCCACCGGTTCCAGTCCCCGGGGTGGGTACATCAGGGGGTCGTCCGCCCGCCCCAGATCCCCCGTGAAATGGACGCTGTGCCCGGCGATCGACAAATGGATCTGCGCGGCACCAAGAATGTGACCAGCGGGTAGCAAGGTCGCGCTGATGCCCCCGCCAACCTCGAAGGGCCTGTCAAAGTCGTGGGCCCGGAAGCTCTTGAGCGAGCGCACCGCGTCCGCAGCCGTGTACAGGGCCACGGGCGGGGTGTGGATGGAAGAGCCCCTGTGTTCGGCGTAGTGGGCTTCCTCCTCCAGCAGGTGCCCGCTGTCTGGGAGCAGCAGGGAGCACAGCTCCTGGGTTCCCTCTGTGGCGTGGATGGGGCCGCGAAACCCGTCACGGACCAGTGCCGGCAGATATCCGGTGTGGTCAAGGTGGGCATGGGTCACAATGACGGCATCGATTGACGACGCCGGCACGGGCAACCTGGCCCGGTTTCTGTCCCGGAGGTACTTATAGCCCTGAAACAGGCCGCAATCCACCAGTATCCGCTGTCCTGGCGCTTCCAGCAGGTACTTGGAACCAGTGACGCTCCCTGCACCGCCGAGAAAACGCAACGTTGGGCTTTGATCCTGGTTCATGTCGCTCCCCTGCTTGTCGAGTGGCCGGCACCCGCCGCCATTAGGGAAAATCCCGACGGCGGGGCGATCCGGCATTGTGCATTAAGGCTAGGCACCTGGCGCAGGAGCGCCTAGGGCATTAGGACCCCACCCGGAGCTCACTGTCCGGGCGCTGCCGTGGTTTGAAGTTCGTGCTTCGCTACGACCTCGGCCGCCGCGATGATGGGGACGGTGCGCAGGAAGCTGTCCGGATTCAACGAGATGGAATCGATGCCCTCGGCAACCAGGAACTGTGCAAAGTCCGGGTGGTTGCTGGGGCCCTGCCCGCAGATCCCAATGTGGATGCCTGCCGCATGGGCTCCGGCGACCGCTGCACTGATCATGGCCGTCACGGCCTCGTCGCGTTCGTCAAAGAGCTGCGCAAGGGCAGCCGAGTCCCGGTCCACACCGAGCACCAGTTGCGTTAGGTCGTTTGAACCGATGGAGAAGCCGTCAAACTTGGCGGCAAACTTTTCAGCCAGGACAACATTTGCAGGGATCTCGCACATCATGTACACCTTGAGCCCGTCCTTACCTCGGATAAGGCCGTTCTCGGCCATCACCGCCAGGACACGGTCAGCTTCGCCCAGCGTCCGGCAGAACGGCACCATCACGATGACATTCATGAAGCCGCAGTGGGTGCGCAGGCGCCGGATGGCCCGGCATTCCAGCTCAAAACCGGGCCGGTAGCGCGGATCATAGTAACGTGAGGACCCCCGAAATCCGATCATCGGATTGGATTCCTCCTCTTCAAAGGCTGAACCACCCACCAGATGGGCGTACTCGTTGGTCTTGAAGTCGCTGAACCGGACCACCGCCGGGGCGGGGTAAAAGGGTGCCGCCAGCTTGGCCAGCCCGCAGGCCAGGGTGTGCACAAAGTAGTCTGCCGGGTCGTCATAGCCGCGCGTGAGTTCCTTGATCCTGGCCCGGTCGGCCGGATCCGTAACCCGCTCCGGGCGGGCCAGGGCCATCGGGTGCACCTGCACCATGTCGTTGATGACGAACTCCATGCGCGCCAGCCCTATGCCCTTGGCCGGCAGGCGCCACCACTTGAACGCCTCGGACGGGCTGGCCAGGTTGAGCATGACGGCCGTCCGCGTGGCCGGCATTTCGCCAAGGTCCACATCGTCTTGGGTGTTCGCCAAGAGCCCCTCATAGACGTGGCCGGCGTCCCCATCCGCACAGGAAACCGTGATGGCCTGCCCTTCCGCAATCACGCTGGTGGCGATTGAGGTCCCGACGACGGCGGTGATCCCCAGTTCCCGGCTCACGATTGCCGCATGGCTGGTTGCCCCGCCCTTGTCGGTGACAATGGCCCTAGCCCGCTTCATGACCGGGACCCAGTCCGGATCGGTTTGTTCGGCAACCAGCACTGATCCGTCCACGAAGCTGCCGATGTCAGCGGCGCTCTTGATCACGCAGGCCGTGCCTGAGGCAATGGAATCGCCCACGGCGGCGCCTTCGGCCAGCAGCCGCCCCTCCTCGGTCAGCCGGTGCGTGGTCATCATTGTGCCGCTCCTGCGGGCCTGGACGGTTTCCGGCCTGGCCTGGACGATGAACAGTTCTCCGCTCACCCCGTCCTTGGCCCATTCCATGTCCATCGGCCGGCCATAGTGGTTCTCTATCTGGACGGCCCACCTGCCCAACTGGACTATCTCGCCGTCGTTCAGGCAAAAGGAGACCTGTTCCTCATCGCTTGCGTCAACCATGAGTGTTCCCGCACCACCGTCGGCAGAGTAGGTAAGTTTGCGAGCCTTGGAACCGAGTGTCTTCTCGATCACGGGTGAGAACGCCTCGGTGTCAAGGAGTGGTTTGAAGACCCCGTATTTGTCCGGGTTGACCATGCCCAGCACCACAGTCTCGCCGAGTCCCCAGTTGGCGCTGATGACGGCGGCCCTCGGGAAGCCGGTTTCAGTGTCGATGGAGAACATGACTCCTGCGGCGCCCACATCGGAGCGGACCATGAGCTGCACTCCCACTGACAGCGCCACCTCAAGATGCCCATAGTTCATGATCTCCCGGTAGCTGATGGCCCGGTCGGTGAACAGGGAGGCGTAGCAGCGCAGGCAGGCATCCACCAGTTGTTGCTCGCCCCTGACGTTCAGGAACGTTTCCTGTTGTCCGGCAAAACTGGCGTCGGGCAGGTCCTCGGCAGTGGCGCTGCTGCGAACGGCGACGGCGGGGTCCGCCTGTCCGGTGCGCACAGCAAGCTCGCGGTAGAAGGAACGTATGTGCTGGGAAATCCCGGCAGGGAACTCGCCCGTGAGGATCAGCTCCCGAATCTCAGTTCCAATGGACCGCCAGTTGGTGTCGCTGCCATCCCTGATGGCGAGGATCCGCTCCAGCTTTGGCGCCATGTCGTTCGCAACGATGAACTCCCGGTACGCGGACGCAGTGAGGGCGAAGCCGCCGGGCACCCTGACCCCTTCAGCGGACAGCGCATGGAGCATCTCACCTAGGGATGCATTTTTTCCACCAACGTCGGCAACGTCCTTGATGCCAACGTCCTCAAGCCAGACAACATTCACTTTGTTCACCGTAATCAGCTTTCCTTTTTCAGTCTCCCGGGCGCTCCGCCATGAGCGTCCTTGGGCCAGGTGCCCACGCAACTAGTCAACCCCCGTTGGACGGTGCCCGGATAGGGGCCAAAGTCACCACTGTGCGGCAATGAGATGAGTTTCCTTGCTGCCGCTCGTCAGGTGAAAAGACGGCTGAGCCAGTGCTTCTCGGGCAAGGAATGCGACGGCGGCGCACCCAGCAAGGGGGCTGCCGCCGTCGTACTCGGCATTAGACGGCTGCCCATCCCCCGTCACTTGCAAGGATGACCCCGGAGACGTTGGCCGCATCATCGCTCAGGAGCCACGTGATGGCGGCTGCCTGTTGGTCCGGGGTGGCCAGAGGAGGGACGTTAGCCTGTAGGAAGGGCCCGATCCGCTCCGCGGCAAAGGGTGAGCTGAATGGCGCCTCGATGTTGGTGGCTACAGGTCCGGGTGCCACAGCGTTGCAGCGGATGCCCTGGGGCGTGTAGAAGAACGCAGTGCTCTTGGTGAACCCATTCACGGCATGCTTCGAGGTGGTGTAGGCCGTCCCGGCGGCAGACCCTCGGAGTCCGGCCTCAGAACTGACGTTGACAATGGACCCTGAACCGGCCTCGAGCATGAGTGGAAGGACCGCTCGGGTCAGCCGCATGACGGCAGTGACGTTTACGCCCATGACCCTCTCCCAGATGGCGTCATCAATCTCGGCGGAGGGAAGAAAGCCGTCCATGATCCCGGCAACATTGGCGAGCGCGTCCACCCGTCCCGCTGCCTCAGCCAGCACCGACCTCACGGTGTCTTCCGAGGCAATGTCCCCGGCGACGGTGACGAGGTCGCTGCTGGCAAGCTCACGCCCCAGCTCTGCCAACCTCTCAGGCAGGACATCCGTTGCGATGACGCGGGCACCCTCGTGAATCAGCCGGACGGCCGTGGCCCGGCCAATGCCGGATCCGGCACCAGTGACCACGGCGGTCCTTCCAGCAAAGCGGCCGGCAACAAATGATTGGTCCATGGTTGTTTCTCCATCTCGTAGTAGCTGGCTTCGACGGCCAGCGGTGACTGAGCCGGCATGGTGGCCGGCGCTGCTTGGGGGTGCGTTGTGGTCAACGGCGCCGGGCTGTGGCTATGGCGGTGATGAGTCTCCCCTGAAGCTCGGATTCTTTAACCAAGTGTCCGCCGACCGAGTGGCATTGGGAGCAGAAATAGCAAACTTCCAAAGTACCTTCCGGCACCCAAAGGGGTATCCAGGCGCAATCAATAGCGATGTGGGCATCCGTCCCACAGCCGGTGCACCAAATGGGGTTGTTGGCCCGATCCTGACCCGTTGCCTCGGGACTGGTCTCCTACGCGACGCTTTCCTCGTCAGGCATGGCCATCATCCTTTCTGGATTCCCTCAGCCACAACGTAATGCCCACTCTAGGCAGCAACAACCGGCACAGATAAGGTCCAAAGTCCCTAATGTGGCCGCCACGTCGGAGGATGATCCGGCGTGCGGATCACTCGATTTTTGCGCCGATGCCACGGTGAAATAAGGAACAAGCCAGATGCCCCACACATGGAGGGAAAACCTACGTAAAACGCTTCTACTCCTCCTCACGGTTGCTCAGCAACACCATGACAACCCACCCCAGATGGACCACCGTCAACAACAAGGCCACGCCCCCGTGACAGCCATAACCACATTGAGCCCGGCACCGGCCCCACTGGCATGCACCCCGCCTGAGGCAGGAATTCGAGACATCAAGAAGGGGCCGCTGTCATCACTCAGCAGGCCCAACGCAAAGAACCCCGTAGACCGCCACTTCAAGAGAGTGCACGGCTTGGGTGATTTATTTTGACCATCGCCTGCTCAACGGGGCTGCGAAATCCTCCCGTAGTGCCAGGGAATCGTGGCCGAAACACTGGGCGTCCTCAACCACACTGGCGCCAACGGCGCCCATGCGTGGGCCCTGTTTCATCTCAAGGACGCCATCTGCGACGAGGTCGCCCGACAAGACTCATCACAAACATCCCCGGATTGCCTACAGCGCCCGGCGCACTAGCCTCCGCCTTCCCGAATCTTGGCCCTGACAACACGAGCGGGAGAGCCTCTTTACGGCCACCCACAAGCCGGCTCTGTGGATCGAAGGTTACGCGCCCTGAATCAGGTCACGCCGTGCAAAGCGCAGGAGCCCAATAGCCCACAGGAGTAGCGCAATCCCTGCCAGCACCAGCAGCGGCAGTGCCGAAAGGGTCTCCGATGGCAGGCGCGGTGTTGCTGTGAGGGGGGTGTTGTTGATGATTTGGGAGGGAAGGCTGAACAACTCACCGAAGACGCTGATGATGACAAGGATGCTGAAGTAAGCCCAGGACAGTGCCAAAGCCTGGCGCGGGATGGAAGCAAAGAACACAACGGCAACACCGGCCGTAAGCAGGACCCCGGGCCAATAGGCAATTGACGCCCCCAAGAGCACCCACAGCTGAGATGAGTCGGACTGCGAAACCCCATACGCAGCCCCCATGACTGCGCCGCCAAGAAGAAGCATCAGCGCCGACCCCAGCACGGGCACCAGAAGCCGTCCGCTTGCCCAGCGAAGGCGTGAGACGCTGCCCGCCAGCTGCGGCTCAGCACGTCCGGAGGCCTCCTCCACCCTGAGCTGAAGAGTGCTCTCAACGACAAAAGCACTCGCCACGATCGCGTTGAGCATCACCAACAGCCCGAGGACACTATTGGTGATCGACTGGCCCTGACCCGCAAACACCTTACTGAATACCGGGTTCGTTCCCAGCAGATCGACCATCGCCGACGCCACCGACCCGTACAAGAGGGCCATGACCACCACGCTGGCCAGCCAGCCGAGGATCGTCCCCCGCTGCAGCCGGATCGCTAGCCCGAACGTGGTCTGTAGGAACCGGCCCGACACTGGAGGACCCGGACGGTTCGGCAGAACACCGGAACCAAGGTCCCGCCGCGCTTCAACCTTGAGCGCGATCCAACACAGCAGGACTGCGCCAACAACGAGGAGCGCCAAGGGCCCCCACCGGTTCACCCCGAATGCGCGCATCTGCTGGCCCCACCCAATCGGAGACAACCAGGAAATCCAGCCCGGCGTTGTCACCGTACCGTTCAAGTCGCCGATCGCACGCACCACATATGCCACCCCGATCACGGCTGCAGCGAAACTGTTCGCCCCACGGCTGGTGGTTGAAATCTGACTTCCGATCGCGGCCACGCCAAGAAAAAACAGGCCCACCCCGGCCAGGGAAGCACCCAGGACAAGGCTGCCCATGACGGGCAGGGTCAGGACCATGGCGGTCCCGGCGATTCCTACGCCGACCACGACATTGAACGCAGCGACGACGAAGTAATTGGCAAGGGTGTAGGAGTGCCGGCCCAAGACGTTGGCGCGCAGGAGTTCTGTGCGCCCGTCTTCCTCATCGGCACGGCCGTTGCGCGTCACAAGGAAAACCGTGGCAAACGCCAGCGTGATGGCAAGTGTCATCCAAATCTTCAGCACCAGAATTCCGCCCAAGGTGTTCGCCGCATACGCAGTTCCCGTCAGTGCGGCCACCGACGGCGTGTTCGCGATGGAGGCATACGCCTCGCGGTCTGCCGATGTGGGGAAGGCAGCACGTTGAGATTCATAGACGAGGGGAATCATGCCCACGAGCACTACCGCCCACACCAGAAGACGCAGCCAGTTGCGTCGGGCGATGAAGAGCACCATATCGGGTAAGCCTTGCAGCGAGGATCGGAACCGGAGTCGGCCCACCACGGCGTCTCTGCGTCCACCCGTTGTCCGGGCAGTGCTCGCGGTCATGGGACGCTCACCCCGTCGGCGGCCAGCTCCGTGCTGTAGTGGCGCAGGAATAATTCCTCGAGCGACGGCGGTGAGGCGACCAGGGCCCTCGGCTTCCAACGGGCGAGAACAGCAAGGACCGCACCCAGATCCGCATCCGCGACGGTGAACACGGCCCGCCCTCCCTTCTCGACAAGCTCGTTCACCCCTGGCACGAGCGACAAATTGGCCGATGGGTCGTCAAGGATCACCGAGACGGTACTCCGCTGCAAGTGGCGCAATTCGGCAAGTGTGCCGGATTCGACGGTCTTGCCCTGTCGAATGATGGTGACGGTGTCGCACAGGTTTTCAACCTCGGCGAAGATGTGGCTGGAGAGCAGCACGGAGCGTCCCTGTGCCTGGACATCCCGGATGCAGGCACGGAAGGCGGCCTCCATGATCGGGTCAAGCCCCGAGGTTGGCTCGTCGAGGATCAACAGTTCTGCGTCCGACGCCAGCGCCGAGACGAGCGCCACCTTTTGCCGGTTGCCTTTCGAGTAGGCCCGCGCCTTCTTGGATGGGTCGAGCTCAAACCGTTGTAGGAGTTCGTCCCTGCGTGCTTTGTTGGCCCCTCCCCTAAGTCCACCCAGGATGTCGATGATCTGTCCGCCGGTGAGGTTCGGCCACAGGTTCATGTCGCCGGGAACGTACGCGATCCGGCGGTGCAGGTCGACGGCGTCGCGCCAGTGGTCTCCGCCCAACACGCGCACAGTGGCTGCCTCAGCCCTCAGCAGCCCCAGCAGGATCCTGATCGTGGTTGACTTCCCCGAACCATTCGGTCCCAAGAAGCCAGCGATCTGCCCGGTCTCGACCCTCAGGTCCAGCCCGTCGAGGGCAAGCTGGTGGCCAAAGGACTTCCGCAAACCAACAACTTCGATGGCGGGGTTGAAACGTTCCGACTTGGCAATTGACATGGCGTTCTCCACTTCAGCACGCGGCGAGCCCTGTGCAAACGTGCAGCAGGACACGCCTCCTCCATGAAGGCTACGGTGCTGCGGTACGCCGTCGACAGGGCCAAAAGTCACCATTTGCCGCCCGGGCGCCGCTAAGTATGCAGTCCTGGGCCCAGGCAGGCCACAGGAGTCTGCCCGGCAGCCCAGCAACAGTTTTGCGCGTTGAATCACGGCATGGCGGAAGCCGCATTGGACACCACCGAGCTTCCCCCTGCCGCGGGACACCCGGGGAACTCGCGGTGCCGACCTTCCTGGGATCGCACGCCCATGGCGTCGCCCCACGGGGCGCCCGCTCCATCACCAGCGCATCCCTGTCAGTGGCTTCCCGTTCATACCGGCAGCCACGACGGCCCGTGCAGCACCGGCATCGAGCCCGGTTTGGGATACGATCGCTGCCGCTTGCCTCCGGGGCCAACTCCGTGACGGGCCCCAGGCCGGTGGCTGCAGGGCCTGCAGAATGGGGGACGTTTGGCCCTGTTGGACCATGCAGCGTTCAGCAAGACTTGGGTCATCCGCATGCCACCGCACGTTCGCCTAAAGGGGCCGCTAAGTTGAGCATCGCCGTTGTCTTTGAATCCATGTTTGGCAGTACCCGCGAGATTGCCTTGGCTATCGCTGAGGGGCTGGCGCCTTACGGGGTAGTGGTCACGGCCAACGTCAACGACCCGCGTGCTATGGAAGCCGTTCATTCAGCCAACTTGCTTGTCCTCGGAGGCCCGACCCATGTGCACGGCATGAGCCGGCCGTCTTCGCGTGAAGAAGCCCTGGCGTGGTCGCAGGACCCGAAGAAAGATCTGGCGCTAGAACTCTCGACACCAGGGACTGGCGTGCGTGAATGGCTCAAGGACATTGGCCACGTTCCGCACCTGAGTGCTGCCTTTGACACCCGGGCGGACATGGCACGTCTGCTTTCCGGGGCGGCGTCCGGCCAGATCCAGCATGCCATGGCGAATCAGGGCTCCCGTCAAGTCATTTCGCCTGAAAGCTTCCTTGTAACGAAGGAAAGCAAACTTGCCGAAGGCGAGCAGGCCCGTGCCCGCAATTGGGGCACCAGCGTGGGCAGGGCCATGGAGCAGTTCATCCATCACTGAGGCACCGCAGACAGCAAGCTGTCCGTGAAAGACCTGTCCGCAGCCAAGCCGATGTCTACGGCGTGACTGACAAAGGGGGCCTGCTTCGAGTGCGAGTCGCTTTGGAGCTGTTTGAGCATAAAACCAGCAGCTTTGGCGCGTGCAAGGTGGGTCCCCATAATCTCATCTCCCGGATAGCCTGCAACGATGTGGCCGGTCTTGGACCCGTCGTTGAGTAACTGCGGACGGACAACGGTTCAGTCGCGGTCTGATTCACGAATAGCCGTGGCGGTGGCTATCGGTTGGCCAATCACCGGAAGGCCCTATCCCAGGAGGCTGACGCCGTCCGCACCCGCGACGGCTTCTTCCATCACCGCATTGCCCGTGAGTTCACCAGCGACCACGGTCAGCCGCTCATTCGTGATTCCCAGCTTTGCCGGATGATTCGCGAGAACAGCTACGCAGCCACCCCTGTCGCTCCAAAGACAGCCATTTTCGTCCCGGTACCGACCTCCCTGGCTCTCGGACGCCGAACGGGTGCACCCATGCTCGCCACAAAGTCACATGCGATCCAGGGCGGTTGCGGCCAGGATCAAAGTTCCTTCCTCCGAAAGAGGACGACGGCGAGCCCGACCGCGGCGACAGAGACCACGAGCGAAGACATGACCGGCCAGAACGGGAAGTTCGCCTGGGCTCCGCTGGCCAACTGTGCCGCCCGCCCCGACAGGCCCGCCGGCGAATAATCACTGGCCGGCTTCCAGATCGCCCCGATCGAGAACATCACGAAGACGCCCAAACCTGCCCCGGCGGCTCCTGCCCCTGAAGGAATCAGCACAGAGAACAGCGTCATCAGGCACAGGTACGTCACAGCCATGGCAAGCCAGACGAGGGTGGAGGACCACAGGGCCCCTCCCGGCGCCTCGCCGAAGACCACTGCGGTGAGGCCCCAGGTCACGAGCGTCCCGGCCACCAACAGCACCGCCAGGTACAGCGCGTGGACCACGGTCTTCACGATCACGAACGCGGTCCTGGACACCGGTTTCGTGAGCACCAGCACGGCTGTTCCACTGCGGCGCTCGGAGGAGATGATGCCCCCGTAGATGATGATCAGCGCAAAGAGGACGATCTGCGAGAGGTTCTTGATCCACTGCCCGTAGGAGTCGAATGCGGTCGGTTCAGGTAGCTGGAGCGACGCAAACTGGCTCCCGCCAACGGCCGCCAGCAATTGCGGCGTGTACTTCACCAAGACCGGACCGGTGGCGGCAAGGAGCAGCATGATCGAGGGCAGAACGTAGATTCGCCAGGTCCGCAGGATCTCAAGTGCTTCCTTGCGGGCAAACATCAAGGACTTCCTCATAGTCCGGCCTGCCCCACAAGATCCACAAACACTTCCTCGAGCCCCATCTCCCCCGCCTCAAACCGGACGAGTCCGGTGTCTTGGGCCGCGACGAGCCTGGGGATGTCATGCTCGGCGCTGTGCACATCCGTCACGGTCACCTCAATTGAGCCTGTGGCGCCACTTACCACTGTCACTGCCCACGGCCGTTCAGCGATGGCCATGGCGAGCTTGTCGGCACCCTCGGTCACCTCCATGACGATCTTGTGCCGGCCATGCCGCGCCTTGAGCTCGTGGATCGGCGCATGCGTGAGCACCCGCCCACGGTCCAGGACGGCGACTGAGTCGCAGACCCGCTCGACGTCGCCGAGGATGTGGGTTGAAAAGAATATTGTTGTCCGTCCGCGGAAGGAGTCGATCAGTTCCAGGACGTCCTTGCGCCCGATCGGGTCCAGCGCGCTCGTGGGCTCATCGAGCAACAGCAAACGAGGGGCGTTGACAAGGGCTTGGGCGATTCCGAGACGCTGCCTCATGCCACGGGAGTACCCGCCGATCCTGGTTTTCACCCCGCCCAACCCGGCGGTGTCCAGCAGCATCGCAGTCCGCTGTGTCAGGACACGGTGTTCGAGCCCGAACAAGTCACCGGCGAAGTGCATGAATTCCGTCGCCGTCATCCAGTGGTACAAGGCAGGAACATCAGGCAGAAACCCCAGCTGCGCCCGAACGGCGTTTCCTGTTGTTGACACGTCGTGGCCCAGTACGCGGACGACCCCGGATGTGGGGCGGGCAAGTCCCGTGACCACGCGCAGCGTCGTCGTCTTGCCGGCGCCGTTGGGGCCCAGGAATCCAAAGACCGAGCCCTCCTCCACAGTGAGGTTGACGCCGTCGAGCACGCGCTTGCCCTTGTAGACCTTCTTGAGCTCCGACACCTCCAGGGCCGCACTCATTGCGATTCCCCGGCCCCGGGCTGCTCATTGCGCGTGCCATAGAGTTCATCGGCGATTGACGACGCCGGTTTGGCACCGGTGCCGGGCGTGGTCCAATAGTCCTCGGGTGGGGAGGCTTGCCGCCGGCCGATCACCAGGTACACGATGGCTCCGAGCAGGTTGACAAGCACGATGATCGCAAGCCACACCCACCTGTTGCCGAAAACGACTGATTCCCGGGGTCGCCGGGCGAGGTCCACCAGGGCAATGACGTCGAGGATCAGTTGCACAAGTGCCAGGACGCCCAGAACCGCCAGCACTGAGGGAGGAAGCGAGCCAAGGTTCAGGTTCATCACGGTCTCCCATCAATCAAACGTTCACTGTGTTGACCATTCAGCGCCGCCAGCAGCCACTCCCGGACATGGCCCTGAAACGGCCGGTCCACCTATACGGCGGAGGGACTCTGGGGGCCCCTCCCTGTTGAAACGCGGGCACCGTCAGCGTGACGGCACTGCATGCTGGTGGGCGTCGGTGCTGGGCCTGAGAGCCAACGCCGAGGCTATGACCACCACGGCGCCCGCGATCCACGAAGTCCATGCAGCCCCCGTCTGGCCGGTGTAGGCACCCAACCAGGGTGCGAGGACCAAAACGGCGCCAAGAACGACTTGGGCTGTTTCCACCCACGGCATGCCCGGGGATGCCAAGTTCACCACTCCGCTGGCGGCGATCACGACACCCAAGAAGACCATCAGCAAAACTGAAGCCGTGGTGTTTGCGGTCCACAAGGACCACCGCAGCCACTGCACCTGCACCTGCGCCTGCAACAACCGCTGTCCAATCCTGCCAACGAGTCCAATTCTTCACCGGAACCTGCCTCCTCAATTCTGGTCCCACTGGTTTGCGGAACACCATCATCCTCGTCTCCTAGTCACACCATCACCACGGCACAAAGTCCCCTCTTGGCGCTTTTCCCGAGATGTGCGCAGGGAAGACAGCATCCGGGCACCGAGCTACTCGGTGCGCAGGGCACGTGCCCGCCCGACGGCTAGCGCTACGACGACAGCCGCCGCCTGCACCATGACCAGGGTGCTGCTTGCGGCGGCAAGGGTCACCGGTCCCAGATCGCTTGCGGTAAGCAGGTCAAAGCCGCCGTGGAAGAGCACCACCGGCACGATGCTCCACCGCCCAATCTTCGCCAGCCAGCCCAACCAGAAAGAGCCGGCCACCATGGCAATCACCCAGCCGACGGCGGCCCAGCCCATGTTCCGAAACCCCGGGTTGAAGATGAATTGTGGAAGGTGCCAGGCTATCCATGTGCCGGCAACCATGAGTGAGGCTGGGACGTAGCCAAAATGGCCGGTTAAGGTCGGCATGAGCCAGCCGCGCCAGCCGGTTTCCTCCCCGATGCCAAACGTCAGGACCCAGACAAGCAACACCAGCACGGCCGAAGCACCCGGCAGCTGCGAGGTCAACCCGATTGAGGACATCGTGTCCAGGGATCCGCTCGCCATGCGCTCCACCAGAAGCCCGACGCCGACATACGCCAGTATCGAGGCAACCACAACGGCCAGGGCCCGTCCAATGCCGGTGACAGAGAACGTGCGGCGTGCCCAGGACCCGAATCCGCCGTCCGGCCGCAAGACGAGGGTCACGGCAATGGCGCCGAGGGCGGGCCCCATCGAGCCCAGGTAGAAGTTCCACGGCATGACCATCGTTGGCCCGCTGAACACCAGCGGCAGCCAGGCCAACCAGCTGAAACCGAAGGTGACGGACACAAAGGTGGCCACTGCCCGTCCCGATGGCTGCCTGCCGTGGCCGGCATTTTCCGGTGCGTGGAATGCTGCGTCAGACATGCTGGGATCTCCTCGAATGGAACTCGTTGGGCTTCCATGCCAGCATTGCTGGCCTTTGCACGCCAGAGGCCTTGGTCCCGGGATGGGGCGGGGATGCCCGGAATGGATCCAGTACCACTAGGTCCTTCTCCTCTACTGCCGTTGCGCAGCGCAGTGCAGAGTGGAAATCAACTGACGGGGAGCGAAGACATGACAAGCACTGCAAAAATTGACAACGGAACACCGGACCCAAGAAAGGTCGGTGGTGGAGTGGCGGGCGGCATCGTGGCACTTGTGCTGGGGATTCTGCTGGCCATGCTTGGTGTGGCCGGCATCGCCGGTGGTGTTGCCGCCGCGACGGTGTCTGCCGGGCAGGGACCGGACGGATACCTCAGTTCCCCGACACGGGAATTCACCACCACGTCCTACGCCCTTACCTCTCCGCCAGCCAGGATCGGCACTGACAAGGTTCCCTTTGACCTTGGCAACTTCCGGCTCAGCGCCACATCCTCCAAGCCCGGCGGGCAGGTCTTCATTGGCATCGGACCCAAGACTGACGTCGACCGCTACCTCAGCGGCGTCAACATCAGTGAAATCACCGGCGTCGAGTCAGCACCTTTCCGGGTGCAGTACCGTGATGTGCCCGGGACCGGCGCCGCAACCCCGCCGGGTGACCAGGGCTTCTGGACCGAGTCCGCGTCCGGACCGGGGACCCAGGAAGTCACCATGGACCTGCGCAGCGGCAACTGGGTTGTGGTTGTCATGAATTCTGATGCCGGGACCGGCGTCACGGTCAATCTGCAGGCAGCTTTCCATTCCTCATTGCTGGGCACCATCCCCCCGGCACTTTGGATTGGCGGACTGGTCCTGTTGGTCCTAGGTTCCGGTTTGGTGGCCCTCGGCGCCATCATGCTGGGCAGAAGGACTCCGTTGCCGGTGCAACAGCCTGCAAATGCGCTCTCTGCCCCGGTTGGGGTCTACCCGGCAAGGCTCGTCGGCCGGCTGGACCCGCCGCTGTCCCGAGGGCTGTGGCTGGTCAAGTGGCTACTGGCGTTTCCCCATTTCTTTATTCTCTTTTTCCTGTGGTTCGCCGTCGTCATCACCACGATCATTGCCGGCTTCGCCATCCTCTTCACCGGCCGGTACCCTCGCCCGCTCTTTGACTTCGTTGTCGGCGTCCTGCGCTGGAACTGGCGCGTCGTTTTCTACACCTACTCGGCGCTGGCCACTGACAAGTACCCGCCCTTCACCCTCGCATCCACCGACTATCCCGCCGATTTCGACGTCGACTACCCAGAGCGCCTCTCCCACGGGCTTGTGCTGGTCAAGTCGTGGCTGCTCGCCATCCCCCACCTTGTCATCGTCGGCATCTTCAGCAGCACCGTGTGGTGGTCATGGCCCGGAACGGACAACTGGTCTTCCAGTTACGGGCGCACCGCCGGTTTCTCCCTCCTTGGCATACTGGTGCTGGTGGCGGCTGTGGTGCTCCTGTTCACCGGCCGCTACCCACGGACGATCTTCGACCTGGCCATGGGAATCAACCGGTGGATCTACCGTGTTGCCGCCTACGTCCTGTTGCTGAGGGACGAATACCCGCCGTTCCGGCTGGACCAGGGACCCTTCGATCCCGAGGAAACCATCGTTCCCACCGGCGGTTCCGCACCCATGGCAAACCCAGAGCCGCCGCGACAGTGATCGCAGCAAGCCAAGCACAGAATGTGCGTCCCCCGGGGGTCAAGTACGGGCCGGTTCCCGTGGGGCTGACGAGCGAACAGGTGGCGCGCCGGAACTCGGACGGGCTGACGAACAAGACCTCACAAGCTTCCAGCCGCAGCCTGTGGGAGATCGTCCGGGCGAACGTCTTCACACTGTTCAATGCGATCGTGGCCGGGAGCTTCATTCTGCTGCTTTTCCTGGGCCAGTGGCGCGACGCGTTGTTCGGATTCTCCGCCGTTGGTAACGCAGTGATCGGAGTGGTGCAGGAATACCGCGCCAAAAAGGCCCTCGACCGGCTCGTCGTCATCAACACCCCACGTGCCCGGGTGATTCGAGACGGCACGGTGCAGGAGATTGCTGTGGAAGCCGTCGTGCGCGACGACGTCCTTGTTCTTCGGGCCGGGGATCAGGTTTCCGCCGACGCCGTGATGCTTGATGGCGAGAGCCTGGAGATCGATGAGTCGCTGCTGACAGGCGAGGCAGATCCGATGCTGAAGTTCGCGGGCGAGACCGTGCTCTCTGGCTCAAGTGTCCTTGCCGGTCATGGCAGGGCCCAGGCCACATGCGTGGGCGCCGATTCCTTTGCCGGCCGCCTGAGTGCTGAAGCCAAGCAGTTTTCGCTGGTCAATTCTGAGATTCGGAACGGCCTCAACAGGGTGCTGCGATGGGTCGCGTGGGCGCTGCTGCCCATCATGCTCATCGTTGTCAACGGCCAAATGCACGCCGAGGGAGGCTGGACAGCGGCCATTGCCACAGGCGGCTGGAAAACCGCGTCGGTCGGTGCCGTGGCGAGCGTTATCGCCATGGTTCCGCTGGGTCTTGTCCTGATGACCAGCGTCGCCTTCGCTGTCAGTGGTGTGCGGCTGGCCCGGCAAAAGGTGCTGATCCAAGAGTTGGCAGCCGTGGAGGTGCTCGCCCGAGTCGACGTCATCTGCTTGGACAAGACCGGCACCCTCACCGAAGGTGCCGTGAGGTTCGACGCCGTCCACCTTCCTGGCGTGCCCGCCGGGCCGGGAGCAGGACACCAGCACGGCTGGCGCCACAGCCTGGGCTGGTTCGGGGCCGATCCCAACGCAAACGCGACAGCCCGCTGTCTCACCGAAGAATTCCTTCCTGACAACACACTCCTGGCCGTGGACGCCATTCCGTTCTCCTCCGAACGCAAGTGGAGCGCAGTTACCTTCAGCGCCGACACTGCCGCCCCGGGCACGTGGGTGCTGGGTGCGCCAGAAATTGTCTTGGCCCGCGGACCGCAGTCCGCGGCACCCGAGGAGGCAACCGCCGTCGTGCTTGCCACAGCCAAGGAACTGTCCTCGGCAGGCATGCGGACGCTCGTGCTCGCACACAGTGCGGGGACGGCTGCCGGTCTCGGGGCTGGAACACGCCTCCCGTCCGGTGTGTCGCCGGTGGTGTTGCTGACCTTTCGGGAGACGGTCCGCCCCGACGCGGCCGACACACTCAAGTTCTTCCGCGACCAAGGAGTGGGCGTGCGCATCATCTCCGGCGACGACCCCCATACGGTCGCAGCGGTCGCGCGCGAGGTTGGCATCCACGTCGAGGCAGGCTATGACGCCCGCAAGCTCCCCACCGACCCCGAACTACTCGCGGACGTGATGGAGCAACAGCGGGTGTTCGGCCGGGTCACCCCGACACAGAAGAAGCAGATGGTTCAAGCCTTGCAGCAACGGGGGCACGTGGTCGCCATGACGGGCGACGGCGTCAATGATGCACTCGCGCTCAAACACGCCGACATTGGCATCGCCATGAACACCGCCGCTGCAGCCACCAAGGCCGTGTCCCGGCTGGTGTTGCTAGATGGACGGTTCGACCGGCTCCCCAACGTCGTGGCAGAGGGCCGTCAGGTAATAGCCAACATCGAACGGGTTTCCATGCTGTACCTGAGCAAGACCGCCTACGCGGTTGCGATATCCGTGGTCTTCGGAGCGCTGGTGTGGGAGTTCCCGTTCCTGCCCCGCCAGCTGTCCGTCACCGACGGACTGACCATCGGGATCCCCGCGTTCTTCCTTGCCCTGATGGTCAACAAGAGCCGCTACCGTCGGGGATTTCTGAAACGTTCGCTCTCCTTCGCCGTCCCTGCCGGTCTTATCCTCACGGCAAGCGTTGTGGCGGTGAATGCGTGTGCGGCCTTGGTCGGTGGTTTTACACCCCAAGACGTTCAGGGCTCATCCGTCATAACGCTCTCGCTCATTGCGCTGTGGATCCTGGGGGTCGTGGCCCGCCCGCTGACTATTGCGTGTGCGGGCGTTGTGCTGGCCATGTGCGGGGTTCTTGTGGGCCTGTTGACGATTCCCCTGCCAAGGGACTTCTTCAATCTGGCGGTGCCACCGCCAACGCTGCTGATCATCACGCTGATTGCCTCAGGCGTAGGAATTTTGGCCGTGGATATCCTGGGCCGGATCCGGGCCAGGGTCAACGCCCGTGCTGGCAGCGGCGTCCCCCAGCGCAAGGCCCCATGGGCACTGGGGCACTAACGCTTGGCTGCCACCATGAGCGCCAAGGCATCGCCCACGTCACTGACCCGCACACAGTGCCCTGCAAAACTTTCGCACTTCAGACAGGAATAGTCCACGCTGACATGCCCGGCAACGTGGCTTGGGCACGGCGCCACAGACTCTATGAGCAGCAGCTGGTCCGTTCCGCACTGGTGGCACCACGGGCGGCCCTCCGAGACACAAACGCTCAGCAAATCTATTGTTTGAGGCATCGAACAAACACCCTTCCATCAAGCACAGCCGAACAACACGCAGGTTTATGTGGCCCCGCAATCCATGGGCGGTTCCTTGATCGTGACATCGCGCAGCCGGTAGGGATAGAGCCCTTCGACCCCTCATTGCCAGCACCCATCAGGGACCTTGTGCCCTAGCTGGCACAGCGCAGTTGACATGTACTAAGAGGAAGGATCCATGCCGCACCACTGCGGGCTGCCCAGCACTCGGAGGATATTTTGACCAATGACAGCCGGCGGCGAAACAGCCCAGCTCAGATCGTCTCGTTCATTGTGGCTGTTGTGGGCGGAACCGCAGCAGTCATCGTGCTCACTTACTGGATGACCAATTCTTGGGCAGTAGGCACCACCGCCGGTGTGATCGCAGGCGTGTTGTCTGCCTCCATGCACCCGGTGCTTTTTCGGAAGCGCTGAGCTTCAGTCAACGGCATTCCTGAACCGCATCTGCGGTTCACCCATCGAAGGAGTCACATGCGCACGCTTCAGGACACCAAACCCATCTGGCACGCACTGATCTGGATTGGGATCTATATCCTCGCTGTCAACCTCGGGGACAACGTCGGGGCGATGCTGGACTTCCCGGAACTCACGAGCCTGGTGCTCGTTGCTGTATCGGCCGTTCTTATCGTCTATCTGCGGGGTGGTGGCCGGCTCTCAGCCTACGGAGTTCGGTTGGTGCAGCCAGGAACACCGCCACTCACGCTCTTCTACGCTCCACTCTTCGCGATCGCCTTTCTGGAGTATGCCAAGGGATTCGCGCCTGACCTTGACCTGCAAATCATCCTGTACGCGATTCTCCTGATGGCAGCCGTCGGATTCATCGAGGAGCTCCTGTTCCGCGGCTTCTTGCTCCAGGCACTGAGGACGCGCGGCAACCTGAATCGCGCAATCCTTATTTCGGGAGTCACCTTCGGCCTCGGCCACATCGTCAACCTCTTACGCGGGTACTCGCTCACCGACCAGGCTCTGCAATTGGTGGTGGCCGTGCTCGTTGGCATCGCGCTGGCATACTGCGTGGCACTCACCGGAAGCATCATGCCTGGCGTTGCCTTCCACATCTTGTTTAACATCAGCGGCACGATCACCGCACACTCCGTGCTGTGGGATTCCGTGACGGCAGGGATCATCGCGGTCGTGATGATCCCCTACATCCTGTTCCTGCGCCATAGCCTCACCAAAGCCGGAGCGGCGATCGTCACCATCCCCGCTTCGACCGCCGCGGCACAAATGGATGTAACTGCAACGCCCACCACTAGGACAAAGCGGGGTGCACCATGAACGAAGCACTAGTACATATTGACGGATTCAGAATGGACTTCGAGGACACCAGGGTTATCCGCGATTTATCCTTCGACGTCAGGCAGGGCGAAACGTTCGGTTTTCTGGGCAGCAACGGTTCTGGCAAGACGACGACAGTGCGGGCGCTGCTTGGCATTTACCAACCACCTCGGGGACACTGCACATCAACGGCAAACCGTTCAGCCCGGAAGATGGCAGCCGTTTGGGCTACTTGCCGGAAGAGCGCGGCTTGTACAAGAAGGAACCGGTCATTGAGATCATGACGTATTTTGGTCGGCTCAAAGGAATGGACCGTCGCGCCGCCAGGGCCTGGTCCCTTGAGTTTTTGGAACGTGTTGCACTGGCAGACAAGGCCAAGCTCCGACTCGACAAGCTCTCTGGCGGGCAGCAGCAAAAGGTCCAGCTGGGGGTGACGATCATGAATGACCCGGAACTGCTGATTCTGGACGAACCCACCAAGGGCTTTGACCCGGTCAATCGGCGCCTGCTCATGGACATTATTGCCGACCAGAAGAAGGCGGGGGCCACCGTCGTCATGATCACCCACCAGATGGAGGAGGTTGAACGGCTTTGCGACCGTGTTCTTCTGCTGAAGAACGGCACCGCCGAAGCCTACGGAACCATTGATGAGGTGCAGAACCGCTACGGCGGAAGGATGGTGCGGCTCAAATATTCGGGCCAGATCCCAGAGTCACCACACTATTCGGTGGCGCTGGAACAAAAGAACTATGCGGAACTGGCCCTGATCGACGAGGAAGATGAGTCCCTCATTTTGCGTGGGCTGCTCGACGCCGGAGTGCGTGTTCGCGGCTTCACCGTCACCAAGGTGTCCTTGGACGATATCTTCATAAAGATCTATGGAGACCAGAACGTGGCATACCAACGCGAAATGGCGGGAGTTTGACCATGGCACAGCACAATCTGGGCACCGTGGTCTCCTTCGAGTTCTTCCGGACCATCAGCAGGAAGCAGTTCTGGCTTGGAACCTTGGCTTTCCCGGCAGCCATTGCCGTCATTCTCGTGCTTACCGTCATCAGCAACACCTCCACCAGCAGCACCAGCGACGCTCAGAAGAGCGCCCAGTTCAGCGTCACCTACACCGACGCTTCCGGCCTTGTCACGGACCAGAGCGCAACCATGTTCGGTGCCGTTCAAGCCAGCAGTTCCGACCAAGGCATTGACGCCGTCAAGGCGGGTACAACGGATGCCTACTTTGCTTTCCCCGCGGATCCGGCCGTGGAACCCATCCACGTCTATGCAGTTGATCAGGGGATCTTCGAGAACGGGAAATACGCTGCTGTCGCGCAGGAGATGCTCAGTCAGTCCGTACAGGAAAAGATCGGCTCGCCACAACTGGCCAGCATCGCCCAACATCCCGCGACAATCAACGTCACGACCTATCAAGGATCCACCGAGGCCGGGGGTCTCAATTCTGTGGTTCCACCGCTGCTCTTCATCTTGGTCTTCTACGGGTTGATCATGTTGTTGGCAGGACAGATGGTGAATTCAACGCTGGAAGAGAAGGAAAACCGCGTTACGGAAATGATCCTCACAACACTTAAACCGTCAACCCTGATTACCGGCAAGGTCATCACCTTGTTCATGATCGGACTGTTGCAAGCCCTTGTCTTCGCCCTGCCTGTCGTCGTCGGCTACGTGTTCTTCCGTGACCAGTTGAACCTGCCGTCCTTGGATCTCACACAACTGGTCTTTGACCCGGTGCGCATGACCATGGGGTTCCTGCTCATGCTCGGAGGATTCTCCCTGTACACCACCACGCTTGTCGCCGTTGGGGCAGCCATGCCGACCGCCAAAGAGGCCGGCAGTTTCATTGGTGTCATGATGGCACTGATCTTCGTGCCGCTCTACGTGATCGGCCTGGTTGTCTCGGCCCCGCACGCGGTCATCGTGCAGATCTTCACCTACTTCCCGTTCACCGCACCAACCACCGCGCTCATCCGCAACGGACTTGGCACCTTGGGGATCGTTGAGTCGATCATCGTCATCGCCATCCTGTTCTACTCGGCAGCAGCCATGCTCCGCCTGGCCGTCAGCATTTTCCAGTACGGGTCGATCTCTTACACGAAAAAGGTTCCGTTGCGCTCCGTCCTGTCCAGAAGGGCGGGGTAGGTGGGACATGCCCAACCCGACACGATGTTCGACTGAGCGTGCATGAGAAAACTGCTGAAGGTACTGGCGATCGTCGGGATGTCCGCCGTCGTTCTTGCCGCGACCTCGACTATCACTAATCTGGCGTTGGGTGCTTACGAGCTGGCAACCGCACAACCGTATGGTGAGCGTGTCAGCATCGAGGGCGGCGAAGTCAATGTCGCTGTGACCGGAACAGGTGAGCAGACCGTGGTGCTGCTTGGCGGCTACGGGACCGCCTCACCGGCGTTGGACTTCACACCCTTGATCAAGGAGCTCAAGGACGAGTACACCGTTGTTGTCATCGAGCGGTTCGGATATGGCTACAGCGATAAGGATGCCACTGATCGAACTGTCGAGAACATCTCCACCGAGCTGCACGAAACCCTCAATGCGCTTGGCGTGAATGGATCCTACATCCTGATAGGCCACTCGATGGCAGGAATTTACAGCCTCGACTATGTGAACCGATTCCCCGGTGAGGTATCTGCCCTCGTCACCATCGACGGAACCGTTCCCGAGGCTTTCGCGGTTCCACCAAAAACGGGTCTCGGGCAACGGTTTCTTTCGACAATTGGCTGGGTGCGGTGGATGAGCGCACTCAATCCGCAAATCACGGCACCCGCGGCCCCGGCCAATACATACTCCCAACAGGAAATCGAACAGATCCGCCTCATGACCATCTGGAACTACGCCAATCCGACAGTCATCGATGAGAACAACAGGTCCGCAGAGAACTTTGCCGCAGTGGCCGGCTTGGCCTACCCGAGAGAACTTCCAGTGCTGGCGTTCGTGTCACGACAACTCATTGACGCCAACACCCAGTGGCGTCCAGCGCACGAACAGCAATTGGAAGCACTGGAGCGTTCGGAACTGGTGGTGCTCGAAGGTGGCCACTATTTGCATTGGACGAATTCAAAGGAATTGGCTGAGTCTCTTGACGCGTTTCTCGGCTGAACGACAGCAAATGGGTTTTCGTGGCAACGTCGTTCGGGCGTTGAGGGCCGTGTCCGCTTCTAAACCCGCATGGTTCTTCGCCGCAGTGTGGATCACTTCCGTCCTAGTGCTCCTCGTCGAAGGGCAAGCTATTCCGGTCGGTGGCATAGGAGTCGGCATTGTCCTGCTGGTGCTCTGCCTGTTTGTGACGGCAACCACTGAACCCGAACACATGGCGACACTTGTTGCTGGGCCAGCACGCCGCAGGGTGTGGGCGCAGCTCGGGCTGGCGGCAGTGATCATCTCACTCACCGCATGGAACAACCTTGCCTATCACAACATCGTCGAAGAAAGCTTGGCCATCCCGTTGTGGACACCGCTGGTCGAATGGCTCAAACGTCTAGGTGAGCAATGGTTCGGTGAGGGGCTGGGCACCTTCCTAATCAATCCCGTCACCTACGTCCTTATCCCGCTCATACTGCTGCTGCTCGCTGGTGCGCGCCTCCCGACACTGGGATTCTCCAGAGGCCACCGGGTAGGTCGAGCCCTACTGATCTGCTGTGCCGTGCCACTCGCGTGGATTGCCTACATCCTGATCAGCGGTCAACTCTCGATCGTAAGGCTATTGGGTAGCTTCGCGTCCAACTTCATGCAGAATGGCTTCCTCGAGGAGTTCCTGTTCCGTGGAATTCTCCAAACGCGGCTGCGGCTTCTCACCGGGCCGGGTTGGGGGTTAGCGGCCAAAATGTGTGTATGAAAAGTGGCTTTTGGCCAGTAATCATATGGGATGCAGGGCCTTGTACATGCTTTGAAAGCATGTATGGTGACAGTTCCCAAGAACCACCCCCGTTGTGGTGTATGTACTCAGAAGCTTGTGAAGAATGGTTCGACC